>JALRBB010000029.1 GCA_023257915.1 Quisquiliibacterium sp.
GGTCCGACCATAAACCCCGGTGTGTCGCACAGTGTGACGATCGGCAGGTCGTGCGCATCACACAGTTGCATGAAGCGCGCCGCCTTATCGCCGGCATCGGCATCAATCGCGCCGCCCAGGTGACGCGGATTGTTAGCGATCAGGCCGACCGCCCTTCCTTCGATGCGCACCAATGCGGTGACCACCCCGACGCCGAACTCGCGACGCAATTCGGTTACCGATCCACCGTCGCACAGGGTGTCGATCACCTGACGGATGTCGTAGACCCGCAGCCGGTTCTCCGGGATCAGGTGGCGCAGCAGCCGCTGGTCAGCGCATTCCCATTGCGAGATCGCACCCTGAAAGTAGCCCAGATAACGCTTGGCGGCTGCCACCGCCTGCGCCTCGTCGTCGACCAGCAGATCGATGACGCCGTTCGGGGACTGCACCTGGACCGGGCCGACTTCGGCGGGCGCATAGACCCCGAGCCCGCCGCCCTCGATCATCGCCGGGCCGGCCATGCCGATCGATGCATTGCGGGTCGCGATGATCACATCGCAGCAACCGAGCAAGGCCGCGTTGCCGGCAAAGCAGTAACCGGACACGATGCCCACCACCGGTACCAAGCCAGACAGGCGCGCGAAGCCGGCGAATGTGGTGTTGTCCAATCCACCAACCGCCTGCTTGTCGGTATCGCCTGGTCGGCCACCGCCGCCTTCTGCGAACAGCACCACCGGCAAGCGCCACTGGTGCGCCAGGCGCAGCACGCGGTCGGTCTTGTAGTGGTTCTGCCAGCCCTGGGTGCCGGCTAGCACCGTGTAGTCGTAGGCGAGCACCAGGCAGCGCGCCCGTTCGGGCTCGAACTGCGCGGCGTTGACGCTGCCAATGCCGATCACCATGCCATCGGCCGGCGTGTTTCGGATCAGGTCCTCGAGCGAACGGCGAGTGCGCTGCGCGGCGATTGCCAGAGCGCCGTACTCGACAAAGCTTCCTTCGTCGACAAGATCCGCGACATTCTCGCGCGCCGTGCGCTGCCCGGTCCGTCGGCGCTTGGCCACCGCCTCGGGGCGGGCCGCGTCCAGCCCGATGTCATGCCGGGCGCGCACCTCAGCCAGATCGGCGCGTACATGATCGAGATCAACCGACGCGTCGCCTGCGTCGTGCTGCGCGCCGATATCGGCCGGCTCGATGAACGCGATCGGCTGGTCCTCGAATAGCGTTTCGCCCGGCACCGCGACCAGCTTGCGCAAAATGCCCGACACCGTGGACTCGACCAGATGCTCCATTTTCATCGCCTCGAGCACCGCGATCGTCCTGCCGGCATGCACTGCATCCCCCTCGCGCAGCTCGAGCGAAACCACGGTGCCCTGCATCGGCGCCACCACCGGCACGGTTCCGTCAGGCGCGAGCGTGCGGTCCAGTTCGAGACCCTGCCCCGGCGTGCCGAGGCTGCCCAAGGGCTCAGTAAAGTACAGCTCGCGATGCGCATCGCGTCCAGCCGCCAGGACCTCACCGATGCGCTCCTCGATGAAGCGGGTGTGCACATCATTGGTCGCGACGGCAGGATGCTTGAGCAACCCGTGCAGCAGCACCTTGTTTGTCGCGACCCCGAGAATGCCGAATTCGCTCAGCGCCCGGTCCGCCTTGTTCAGCAAGGCCGGCAGTCCGCCATCCGGCACATGCACCACCAGCTTGGCCAGCAGCGAGTCGAAGGCCGGGCTGCTGGTATAGCCGGTGTAACCGAAGCTGTCGACACGCACGCCCGGTCCGGACGGCGGCTCGAAGGCCGCCAGCGTGCCCCCGGACGGCCGGGCCTGACCATCCTCGCCCATGGTTTCCATGTTCACCCGCAGCTGCACCGCCAGACCGCGGGCTGCCGGAATTTGTGCCTGCTCCAGACCGAGCGTCGCAAGACTCTGTCCGGAACACACACGAATCTGCATCTGCACCAGATCGATGCCAGTGACCGCTTCGGTCACGGTGTGCTCCACCTGCAGACGGGGATTAGCCTCGATAAACCAGAATCGAGTCTGGTCCTGCGCATCGACCAGGAACTCGAAAGTACCGAGTCCGCAATAGCGCAGGCCCGCCGCCATGCGCACCGCGGCCTCGCACAACTGCGCGCGCATCGCCGGCGGCAGCGTCGGGGACGGCGCGAACTCGACGACCTTCTGGTTGCGCCGCTGCAAGCTGCACTCGCGTTCCCACAGATGGCTGACCGCACCGCTGCCGTCGCCGATGATCTGCACTTCCAGATGCCGCGCGCGCGGCACGAGTCGCTCGACATACACGGCGGGGTTGCCGAAGGCTGCCGCGGCCTCGGACTGGCAGCGCCGATAGGCCTCGTCGAGCTCGTGCGCTTGCGTGACGATGCGCATGCCACGCCCGCCCCCGCCAGCGATCGCCTTGATCATCATCGCCGCCTGCGAACCCAGCCCGGCAAAAAAAGCATGCGCCTCGTTCAGGCTCACTGCGCCAGCGCTGCCCTCAACGACCGGGACGCCGCAATCGCGCGCCAGCGCGCGCGCCTGCGCCTTGTCCCCAAACGCCTCGAGCACCTGCGGCGCCGGCCCGATGAACAGCAGCCCAGCTGCCGCGCACTGACGCGCGAAGTCGGCGTTCTCGCTGAGAAACCCATAGCCGGGATGCACCGCATCGCATCCGGCCTGCTGCGCCACGCGTACGATCTGCTCGGCGTCCAGATAGGCCGACACCCCCCGCCCCTCGAGCGGGCGAGCCTCATCAACCTTGCGCAGATGCAGCGATCGCGAGTCCTCCTGGGAGTGCACCGCAACGGT
Organism: Quisquiliibacterium sp.; assembly: GCA_023257915.1. Classification (GTDB taxonomy): domain Bacteria; phylum Pseudomonadota; class Gammaproteobacteria; order Burkholderiales; family Burkholderiaceae_E; genus Quisquiliibacterium. The sequence continues at coordinate 2,778 of JALRBB010000029.1, forward strand.
ATGGATACCGAGTTCGCCGGCCGCACGGGCGATCCGGATCGCGATCTCCCCCCGATTCGCGATCAGCAGTTTGCGCACGGTCACGTCCCTCTCCTTTCGAATGAACTCTGCACGATGCCGCAGTTTGCCAGCCGCTGACAGGCCATGCGTCGGGAAACGGAATTGACCGGGTTCGCATGAACCGGGGGTTTCGTCGAGAATAGCAAGCCCGCCCGGCCCAGGCCGGTCCATCCGGAAGATGCCGTAACCGGGAATCCAAGAACCAGCAGGAGATCGAGATGACTAGCAGCAACGCCGTGGTCGCATTGACCGTCGAAGGCGAAATCGGAATCGTGACGGTGAACTCTCCGCCGGTGAACGCGCTGTCGCAGGCGGTGCGCCAGGGCATTCTCGAGAACATCAACGCCGCGGTCGCCAATGACGCGGTCAAGGCGATCGTGCTGATCTGTGATGGGCGCACCTTCATCGCAGGCGCCGATATCACCGAATTCGGCAAGCCACCGAAAGCTCCGGCCTTGTCCGAGGCGCAGGCTGCGATTGAAAACGCCAGCAAGCCGGTGATCGGAGCGATTCACGGCACCGCCCTGGGTGGAGGCCTGGAAGTGGCGCTGTGCTGCCACTACCGGGTCGCGGTGCCGTCCGCCAAGTGCGGCCTGCCCGAGGTCAAACTCGGACTGCTGCCGGGCGCCGGCGGCACGCAGCGTCTGCCACGCATCGTCGGCGCCGAAAAGGCGCTTGAGATGGTCACCTCCGGTCAGCATGTCGGCGCGAAACAGTGTCATGCGATGGGCCTGGTTGACGAACTGGTGCCGGAAGGCGAACTGCGTTCCGGCGCGATCGCCTTCGCCCGCCAGGTGCTCGCCGAGGGTCGACCGCTACGCAAGGTGCGCGACTCGGACGACAAGCTGCTTGCCGCGCGCGGCAAGCCGGAGATCTTCGCCGAATTCCGCAAGGCCAATGCACGCAAGTTCCGCGGCTTCGACGCGCCCGAATTCAACATCCGCTGCATCGAGGCCGCGGTGAACCTGCCCTTTGACGAAGGCATGAAGCGCGAGCGCGAGCTATTCATGCAGCTGATGGACGGCACACAGTCGGCCGCGCAGCGCTATGT
>JALRBB010000348.1 GCA_023257915.1 Quisquiliibacterium sp.
GGGCGGCAGGAACAGAAAGCTGTAATAAAAGCTCGAGCCGCTACGCGCCGCTTTTTGCTGACAATATTCGTCGGGGGTCATCGCAGGCGGCGGGGGCGGGAGATCATCAGTCGGGCAATCGCTGGCGCATCAGTCCAGCCAAGCTTGGGGCGACGTAAAACTGGATCCCAGTCGCTGGCGCTCAGCCGCTGCAGGACTCGGGTGGCTCCGGCTAGCACGCCTCGCAATTCCAGCGCCAGCCGAAGCGGCACCCGGGAAACCAGGCTAGCGCCAGATTCTAGCAGCGCATGGGCTTGTTCCGCCTGCCTGGCAATCACTTCGCGCAGGCGCGGTGACGCCCGACCGGCGGCCACCGCACGCTCGATCTCGTCAATCGTCAGGCCGGCAGCAGCAAGCTCATCAAGCGCAATGTAGACGCGGCTTCGGGACCAGTCACTGGCGATGTCCTGCAGGAAGTTAATCAGTTGCAACGCAGTACAGATCGCATCCGAGGCGCTGATCGACTGTGGGTCCTGAACCCGATACAGATGCAAAAGCAGCCGTCCGATCGGGTTGGCTGATCGGACGCAATAGTCGAGCAGCGCGGCCCGGGTCGCAAAACGGTGGACGCAGACATCCTGCTCGAACGCGCTGAGCAGGGCCAGGAACGGTTCGACCGGTAACGCGAAACGCTCGATCCAGGGCTGTAACTGCACCACCAACGGATGCACGCCCGGCTCGCCTGGCTTCCCCAGGAGTGCGTCCCGCAGCCTGTGTAGTTCACGGATTCGTGCCTGTGGCTCGGCGTTACCCTCATCGGCCACGTCGTCGGCATAGCGGGCGAAGCGATATATGGCAATTACCGCCGGGCGCAACTCGGCTGGCATCAGCACCGAGGCAACCGGAAAGTTCTCGTAGTGATTGACACCGCTAACCCATCCGCCCCCGATGGGAGCGCTTGGTTCGGTGTTACGGGAATACTGACCAGTCATGGCAGGATTTATATCAGGTTGGGCACCTCAGACCGAGGTCGTCGGTGACATTGATCTGCCCGCGTTGGCGTCGCTCGGCGCGAATCCGTAAACTGCCGGGCCTCGATGATGACAACAACACCTCCTTCGGATCGACTATCCGCCAGGGTGCCTTCAGGGAACACCTCCATGAGCGCTGGCCGGCCTTTATGGTCCTTTTTGACGCTTGTCGCCGCGATCCTCGTGGCGACGGGATGTAAGCAACAGGTTCCTGCCAAACAGGAGGCTCCACGACCGGTACGTTCGATGCTGGTCGCCGAGTCGAATGTGGAGGCGATTTTGACGCTGCCGGGCGAGATCAGGCCTCGTGTCGAGACGCGTTACGGGTTCCGGGTGGGCGGCAAGATCTCCAAGCGGCTGGTGTCAGTCGGTGATCGGGTCGCGGCCGGCAAGCTTTTGGCTCGACTCGATCCGCAGGATGTCGAACCGGCAATTGCCGCACAGACCGCGCAAGTTCAGGCGGCAGCGACCGAGCTAGCGCTGGCGCGAGCCGAGTTGGGGCGCCAAAAAGAGCTGCGCGCGCAGAACTTTATTTCAGCAGCGCAACTCGATCGCCAGCAGGCGGCCACGGACGCCGCCGCCGCCAGGCTGAGGGCCGCGCAGGCGCAACTCGATGCTGTTCGCAACAGTGCAAGGTTCCAGGAACTATTTGCCGACGCCGACGGCGTGGTAACCGCGGTCGAGGCCGAGGCAGGGCAGGTGGTTGGCGCCGGACAGCCGGTGATTCGGGTCGCCCAAACTGGTGAGAAGGAAGTGTTGCTGAGTGTTCCCGAGGCGCAGCTTGGATTCGCACGATCGGTGCGCCAGTGGTCCGTGGAGATTCCGGCTCTCGGTGAGCGCAAGCTGGATGCAAGGCTTCGAGAGCTGTCGCCGCTGGCTGATCCGGCTTCTCGCACCTACCCAATGCGCCTTGCGCTGCTGGGAGTCACGCAAGGCGTAGAGCTAGGGATGACTGCCGTGGTTCGAGCGCGAAGTGAAAAGGCTGCAGCCTTCGTCTTGCCGCTCTCGGTGCTCTGGTCGCGAGACGGCAGAACCTATGTCTGGATTGTCGACGAGAAACAATCCAGTGTGCATGCGCGCGAGGTTCGTACCGAGGGCCTGTTCGATGACAAGGTGCGGATCGTCGAAGGCTTGCAGCACGGCATGCGGGTCGTCACCGCCGGCGCGAGCCTGCTCATTGAAAATCAGCGGGTGCGGCTGCTCGAGGCAACGCAATGAGCGCCGGCCACGACGGGGCCCGAATGAATATTTCCGGCGCTGCGATCCGGCATCCGCAGCTGACGGTGTTCTTTCTGCTGGTGATCGCGATTGCCGGTTCGATGGCCTTCATGCGCCTTGGCCAGCGCGAAGATCCCGACTTCGCGTTCCGCGTCATGGTGATCCGCTCGATTTGGCCTGGGGCCACGACCGAACAGGTGGATTCACAACTGACCGATCGTATCGAGAAGAAGCTGCAGGAAGTTCCGTATTTCAAGTGGACGCGAAGTTACTCGAAACCCGGCGAGTCGCTGATCGTGCTCGAGGTGCAGGATACCGCTCCGCCGCGTGAGGTTCCTGCGATCTGGTATCAGGTCCGCAAGAAGGTCGCTGACATCCGTGCCAGCCTGCCGGCTGAAGTGGTCGGGCCCTTCTTCAACGACGAGTTTGGCGATGTGTTCGGCACGATCTATGCGTTTACCGCCGAAGGGTTCTCGCTGGCCGAATTGCGCGACATCGTTGAGAGCGTGCGTCAGGACTTGCTGCGCCTGCCGGATGTGCAAAAGATCGAACTGGTCGGCACGGTCGACGAGAAAATCTACGTCGAAATCTCCCCGCAAAAGCTTGCCAAGTTGGGCATTTCCCCGCAAAGCATCGCGCAGCAGCTGCAGGCGCAGAACCTGCTCGTGCCAGCCGGTACGGTCCAGGGCGAGAGTCGTGCAGTGCCCCTGCGAGTGAGCGGTCAATTCGATTCGCTGCGTGAAGTTCAGGAATTGCGACTGAACGTCGGCGGCCAGGTGCTCAGACTGGGCGACGCCGCACGGGTCTGGCGAGGCTATGCAGATCCTCCGACCTACACGATGCGCTTTGGCGGTGCGCAGGCGATCGGGCTTGCGGTATCGATGAAGCCCAATGGCGACGTTCTGCGGCTTGGCGAAAGCCTTGAGCAGGAGATGTCGCGGCTCAAGGCGGACATGCCGCTTGGCGTGAAATTCGCAAAGGTCTCGGACCAGCCCCGCATCGTGCGCAACGCCGTGGGCTTGTTTCTTCGGGCGCTGGCCGAAGCCTTGGCGATTGTGCTTGCGGTCAGTTTCATCACGCTGGGGGCTCGGGCGGGGGCCGTGGTCGCGCTGACCATTCCGTTGGTGCTGGCGGCCACATTCCTGGGAATGGCTGCTTTCGGCATCGACCTTCACCGGATTTCGACCGGGGCGCTGATCATCGCCCTGGGGCTACTGGTCGACGATGCAATGATCGTTGTGGAAATGATGGCCCGCAAGCTTGAGGAAGGATTCGGCCGTTTCCGGGCCGCAACCTTTGCCTACACCAGTACGGCATTTCCGATGCTGACCGGAACATTGATCACCGCGGTCGGTTTCTTGCCGATTGCCACGGCCAAATCGACGACTGGCGAATACACCTTCGCGATTTTCGCGGTTGTCACACTTGCGCTGCTGATTTCCTGGATTGCCGCGGTGGCGGCGACTCCCTTTATTGGGCATTGGTTGCTCAAGGATCGTCGTTCCGATGCCCATGAGGTCTTTGACTCGCGTTTTTATCGGGGCTTGCGGGCGCTGATCGAGTTCTGCATGCGGCATCGCTGGGTCACGATCCTGGCGACGATCGTGGCGTTCGGTGGGGGTGTCGTCGGCATGCAGGCGACCGAGAAGCAGTTCTTTCCGTCGTCGGACCGAGCCGAAATCCTGGTCGAATTGTGGCTGCCTGAAGGTGCGAGCTACCAGGCGACCGAAACGCAGGCGAAACGTCTCGAGGCCTTGCTGTCCAAGGATCCAGACATCGCCATCTTCGTGGGTTACGTGGGCAATGGCTCGCCTCGCTACTATCTGGCACTCGATCAGCAGTTGTTCCGGACGAACTTCGCGCAGTTCGTGGTGTTGACGCATGATGTC
>JALRBB010000097.1 GCA_023257915.1 Quisquiliibacterium sp.
ATCGAGAACATCGATATCGGTGGCCCCGCGATGGTGCGTTCGGCGGCCAAGAACTGGCGCGGTGTCGGCGTGCTGACCGATTCCGTTCAGTACGAGCCGGTACTCGACGAGTTGCGGCGCGACGGAGCCCTGTCGGACGCCACGCGGTTTTCGCTGGCAGTTGCTGCGTTCAACCGGATTTCCAATTACGACGCGGCGATCAGCGACTATCTGTCACGCATTCGTCCGGACGGCAGCCAGGCGGAGTTCCCGGCACAGGCCAATGGCCGCTTCGTCAAGCTGCAAGATCTGCGCTATGGCGAGAATCCGCATCAACGCGCTGCGTTCTATCGCGATCTGCACCCTGCCCCAGGCTCGCTGGTGACCGCCACACAGTTGCAGGGCAAGGAGCTCTCGTACAACAACATCGCCGACGCCGACGCAGCGTGGGAGTGCGTCAAGAGCTTCGACACGCCCGCCTGCGTGATCGTCAAACATGCGAACCCTTGTGGCGTGGCGATCGGAGTCGATTGCGCGCAGGCGTACTCGCGCGCGTTCGCCACTGATCCAACCTCGGCGTTCGGCGGCATCATCGCATTCAACCGCCCTCTAGACGAAGCAGGCGCGCAACTGGTCGCCAAACAATTCGTCGAAGTGCTAATTGCGCCGTCTTACACCGAGGGCGCCCGAAAGGTCTTCGCCGGAAAAACGAATGTACGCGTCCTTGAAATCCCGCTGGATGGCGTCGATCCCGCTGGCAGCGAGGACTGGATTCGAGGACGCAACGCGATGGATATCAAGCGCATCGGCTCTGGCATGCTGATGCAAACTGCCGACAACCGCGAGCTGGCTCGCAGCGAACTGTCGGTGGTTACCAAGCGCGCCCCGACTCCGCAGCAACTGGACGACCTGCTGTTCGCCTGGCGCGTGGCCAAATATGTGAAGTCCAATGCGATTGTGTTTTGCGGTAATGGCCAAACGCTAGGCGTCGGCGCCGGGCAGATGAGCCGCATCGATTCGGCCCGCATCGCATCGATCAAGGCTGAGAACGCCGGACTGACGCTGGCCGGTTCGGTGGTTGCATCGGACGCATTCTTTCCGTTCCGCGACGGCCTGGACGTGGTCGTCGACGCCGGCGCGGTCGCCGTGATCCAGCCAGGCGGCTCGGTACGCGATGATGAAGTCATTGCCGCGGCCGACGAGCGCGGCGTCGCAATGGTGTTCTCGGGCGTACGGCACTTTCGCCACTGAGCTGGCGAGCCGACGGACTCGTCATGCGCATCCTCGGCATCGACCCCGGCCTGCGTGCAACCGGCTTTGGTGTCATCGACGCCCAGGGCCCGCGGATGAGCTACGTCGCCAGCGGCGTGATCCGAATCGCCTCCGGTCCACTGCCGCCTCGACTGGGAACGATTCACGACGGCATCGCTCAGGTCATCGAACAGTATTCGCCGCAATGCGCGGTGGTCGAGATCGTTTTCGTCAACGTGAACCCGCAATCGACGCTGCTACTCGGGCAGGCGCGTGGCGCGGCGATCACCGCCCTGGTGACTCGCGGTCTGCCGGTCCACGAATACACCGCTTTGCAGGTCAAGCAGTCGGTGGTCGGCTACGGTCGGGCCGCCAAGTCGCAGGTGCAGGCGATGGTGCAGCGGCTGCTGCAATTGCCAGGCTTGCCATCCACCGATGCAGCCGATGCCCTTGCCTGCGCGATTGCGCACGCGAGCGCCGGCTCGATGACCCGCGCGGTGGCGGCTCAGGGCCTTTTGGGTGCTGCGCGGGGGGCTCGCAGCCGACGCGGCAGGATGCGATGACCCACAGCGCGGCAGCGCGTGCTGCGCTGGTGTAATCTTGCGTCGATGATCGGTCGTCTTTCCGGAATCCTGCTCGAGAAAACTCCGCCGACGCTGCTGGTCGATGCCGGAGGCGTCGGCTATCTGGTCGACGTGCCCATGAGCACCTTCTACGACCTGCCGGCGATCGGCGAGCGGGTCGCGTTGCTGACGCACCATGTAGTGCGTGAAGATGCGCATTTGCTCTATGGATTTCTGACCGCCGCCGAACGCGACGCGTTTCGTCAATTGGTCCGGATCTCCGGCGTTGGGCCGCGCACCGCCCTGGCGGTGCTTTCCGGGATGTCGGTTGCCGACCTGTCGCAGGCAGTCACGCTGCAGGAGTCTGCCCGCCTGACCCGCGTTCCCGGCATCGGCAAAAAAACCGCCGAGCGCCTGATGCTCGAACTCAAAGGCAAACTGGGCCCTGAACTCGCACTGTCCGGCCGACCGGCTGCCGACGATAGCAGCGCCGACGTGATGCATGCGCTGCTGGCACTGGGCTACTCGGAGCGCGAGGTCGCAACCGCAGTCAAGCAGATCGGCCCGGACGTCGGCGTGTCTGAAGGCATCAAGCAGGCACTCAAGCAGTTGGCAAGAAGCTGAATCCACGCAGATGATCGAGCATGACCGCCTGATATCGCCGGCCGCGGGATCCCCGAACGAAGAGGCGATCGAACGCGCGTTACGTCCGCGCCGGCTGGACGACTACGTCGGCCAGGCCCGGGTGCGCGAGCAGCTCGAGATCTTCATCACCGCGGCGCGCAATCGCGGTGAGGCGCTCGACCACCTGTTGCT
>JALRBB010000164.1 GCA_023257915.1 Quisquiliibacterium sp.
TGTTGATCGGTGCCGAGATCGCCCATGCGCGAGCCAATCGCGCGGACACGCCCGATCGCGACGATCCGACACTGCTGGTCGGCGCCGATGCGCTGGTCGAGCGCTACGCGGTCGCACTGCGCCTGGCCGGCATCGAGGCAAGGTCCGTTCCGGATGCGCCGGTGGCCGAGGGTCTGCTGGCGCTAGCGCGCTCAGCCGGGCTGATCGCCGACTGAGGCTTGCACTCAGGCGCCGAGAAACACGTCCCGACCGCTCATCCAGCGATCCAGGTGAAGCTGCACCGCTTCCGGTGACTGCTGCAGCATCCGGCTGGCACAGTCGCGTGCCGCTTCGACCAGGTCAGCATCGCGATCAAGGTCGGCAAAACGCAGCATCGGCAACCCCGACTGACGTGCACCGAGAAACTCGCCTGGCCCCCGGATCGCCAGATCCCGGCGGGCAATCTCGAACCCGTCGGTGGTCTCGTACATGACCTTGAGCCGCTCGCGTGCAGTCGGCGACAAGGGCGCGCGGTACAGAAGCACGCAAACGCTTTCTGCGCTGCCACGACCGACGCGGCCGCGCAGCTGATGCAGTTGCGCCAGACCGAAGCGTTCGGCATGTTCGATGACCATCAGCGATGCGTTTGGCACATCGACGCCAACCTCGATAACGGTGGTCGCCACCAGAACCTGCAACTGACCACGCGTGAAGGCGTCCATCACCGCCTGCTTGTCAGCCCCAGCCAGCCGACCGTGCACCAGACCGACCGACAAGGGCGCAAGCTCCTGAGAGAGCCGGGCATGCGTGTCAATCGCGGTCTGCAACTCCAGCGCCTCGCTTTCCTCGATCAGCGGACACACCCAGTAGACCTGCCGGCCTGCCTGGGCTGCCGCACGCACCCGCTCGATCAATTCGTCCCGACGCGACTCAGCCAGCAGTTTGGTCAGCACCGGTGTGCGGCCCGGAGGAAGCTCATCGATCACCGAGACATCGAGGTCTGCGTAATAGCTCATCGCCAACGTCCGCGGGATCGGGGTTGCGCTCATCATCAGCTGGTGCGGAAGCTTCGAGCCCTTGCCCCGCAGCGCGAGCCTCTGCGCGACACCGAAGCGGTGTTGCTCATCGACGATCGCCAGCGCAAGCCGCGGCAGCTCGACCGCATCCTCGATCAGCGCATGGGTGCCGACCAGCAGGTCGATCTCGCCGGCCGAGGCCTGCGCGCGCACCTGGCGCTTTTCAGACTCCTTCAACGAACTCGACAGCCAGGCAATCCGCACGCCGAGCGCCTGCATCCAAGGAGCCAGCTTGCGATAGTGCTGCTCGGCCAGGATCTCGGTGGGCGCCATCAGCGCGGCCTGGGCTCCGCTGCCGATAGCCTGCGCGGCGGCAAGGGCCGCGATCACCGTCTTGCCGCTGCCGACGTCGCCCTGCACCAGCCGATTGGTCGGCTGCGCGCGTGCCAGATCGGCACCCACTTCCTTCCAGGCGCGCTGCTGCGCGCCGGTCAGCGCAAACGGCAATTGCTCGCGCAAGCGCTCGACCAGTGCACGCTCGCGCAAGGCCTTCGCACGGCGCCCGGCCCGTGCCGCTCGCGCCTGGCGCAGCGACAACTGTTGCGCAAGCAGCTCCTCGAAGATCACGCGCCGCCAGGCCGGATGCTCGCGCTCCTCGAGGGCGAGCAGCGAGGTGTCGGGTGGTGGCTCATGCAGCAGCTTCAGCGCGTTGAGCAGCGTTGGCAATCCGCGCACCGCCTCGCAGTCGGTGGGCACGGTGTCAGCGAGATCGGCAAGCTTCAGCGCACCCAGCACCGCGCTGCGAATCGTCGCCTGGCCGATACCGGCCGCCGTCGGATAGACCGGCGTCAGGCGATCGGGCAACGGCGCACCCTCGCGCACCAGACGATACCGCGGATGCACGATCTCCATGCCAAACAGGCCGCCGCGCGGCTCGCCGATCACACGCAGCCGACGACCCTGCGCAAGCTGTGCAAGCTGCGAGCCATAGAAATGAAAAAACCGCAGCGACAAGGTGCCACTGTCGTCGCGCAGTTCGACCAGCAGCGTGCGTCGGCCCCGTCCGCTGATCTCGCTGCGCGTGACCACACCTTCGACTTGCGACAGTTCACCGGCCCGCAACTCGGCGATTCGGGTCAGGCGCGTCTGGTCCTCGTAGCGCAGCGGCAAGTGAAGCAGCAGATCCTGCTCTCGCCGGATGCCGAGCTTGGCGAAACGCTCGATCGTGTCAGGCACTCGGACGACCTGGCTGGCCGATCGATGAGCCTTGGTCGAGTCTGCGGCAGACGGTGCTCAGTCGAGCACCATCACCGCCTCGACCTCGAAGGCCGCGCCACGCGGCAGGCCAGAGACCTCCACGGTGGAGCGCGCCGGATACGGCGCGGCGAAGTACTCCTGCATGATGTCGTTGACCCGCGGAAAATTCGTCAGTTCGGTCACGAACAGCGTGAGCTTGACGCAGTGGGCCAGCGAGCCGCCCGCCGCCTCTGCGACCGCTCGCAGATTGCGAAATGCGCGATGCACCTGGGCATCGAATCCGCCTTCGACCAGATGCCCGGTCTCCGGGTCGAGCGCGATCTGCCCGGACAGGTAGACCGTGGATCCGGCTCGGATCGCCTGAGAATAAGGGCCGATCGCCGACGGGGCGGATTTGGTGGAGATGATCTCGCGAATCATGCGCTCGCTCCTTGCATAGATCGATGAAATGAATGGGCCGGATTATCCGGCAATCGGATCCGCAAACCCGATCTCTACCCGCTTGTTGCGCCGCCCTTCGCTGCGGATGCGCAACACCTTGATCCGTCCGATCTCGCCGATGTTGCGCACATGGGTTCCCCCGCAAGGCTGCAGGTCGATGCCGGAAATCTGCAACAACCGCACCCGACCAGCGCCACGCGGCGGCTGCACGCTCATGGTCTTGACCAGCTCCGGTTGCGCATCGAGTTGCTCGTCGGTGATCCAGACGGTCTCGGTATCGACCGCCCGCGCGATCAGTTCGTTGACGCCGGTCTCGATGCGCTGCGCATCGAGCAGGCTCATGTCGATATCGAAATCCAGCCGCCCCTTGTCGGCAGCGATATTGCCCCCGGTGACCGGAGCGACAACCACACAGGACAGCACATGCAGGCAAGTATGAATGCGCATGTGCGCATAACGCCGCTCCCAATCGAGCACCGCCTCCAGATCCTCACCAATCGCCGGCATCGGACCGGCTGGATCGAGCAAGTGCACTACGCTGTCGGCGCCCTCCCCCTTGCGGGTATCGATCACACGCAACTCGCGCCCGTCGGCCAGGCGCAGTACGCCGGTATCCCCAGGCTGGCCACCGCCAGCCGGATAGAACACCGTGCGGTCCAGTTCAACGCGATGGTCGGCGGCCGCGAGAACCCTCGCCTGGCAGCTCT
>JALRBB010000182.1 GCA_023257915.1 Quisquiliibacterium sp.
ATCGACTTTGAAAACTCCGAGGGCAACCTGGGCCTGGCCAACGCGCTGCTCCGGCATCTGGCCGAGAAGTTGCCGGTCTCGCGCTGGCAGCGCGATCTGACCGACTCGACGGTGCTGCGCAATATGGGGGTTGCGCTCGGCTATTCGGTCCTGGCCTGGGATGCCTGTCTGCGGGGTCTGGGCAAGCTTGAGGTCAACCGCCAACGCCTGGCCGAAGACCTGGACGCCAACTGGGAAGTGCTCGCCGAGCCGATTCAGACCGTGATGCGTCGCTACGGGGTCGAGAACCCGTACGAGCAGCTCAAGGAGCTCACCCGGGGGCGTTCGATCGACGCCGCGCAGCTGGCGCAGTTCGTTGATCGTTTGGCGATTCCGCCCGAGGCCAAAGACAGGCTGCGCGCCATGACGCCGGCCAGCTATATCGGCAAGGCCGCAGAGCTCGCGCGACGCGTCTGACACGTCGCGCGAGACTGGTCGGATGCGTTCCTTTGCATCCAATGCTCTCCACGAATCGGACGCCTGCGTGTAGCATGCTCTGATGAACTGTGGCCGATCCAGGTCACAGACACATCAGGGAGAAGGTATGCGCAAGTTCTTGATCGCCGGTGCTGCTGCACTGGTCTCACTATCGACGCTGTTCCCGATTTCAGCCGCGGCCCAGTTTGCCAAGGCCGAGGATGCGGTCAAGTATCGTCAGTCCGCGTTTTCGTTGATGGGCAACCATCTGGGCAGGCTCGCTGCGATGGCCAAAGGGAGCGTCGCCTTCGACGCGGCTGCGGCGCAAGAATCGGCTCGTCTGGTTCAAACGCTCAGCAAGCTGCCTTGGGAGGGATTCGTGCCGGGCTCCGATGGTGGCAACGCCAAATTGAAGGCAGACCCGTGGAAAGAGGCTGACGAGTTTGCCAAGCTCAAGACCAAGATGCTGGGCGAGGCCGACAAGCTGCCAGAGGCTGCTGCGAACCTGGAATCGCTGAAGAAGCAGGTCGGGGCTACAGGCAGCACCTGCAAGGGTTGCCACGAAAAGTTTCGCAAGCTCTGAGAAAAGTTTCGCAAGCTCTGAGCCGCGCGCCGGTCGGGTTCGTGCGCCGCCACCTGCCGGGTGGCGCGCACACCTGGCTGCGGGCTCGCGGATCAGCCCTGGGCTGCGATGTACCAGGTGGCCAGTGAGCAAGCCACGACTAGCGCCAGGGCAAGCAACCTGACCGTCAGGCCATCGCGGGCATCGGGCTCGCGTGTTGATGCCTGCGATGAGCAGCGGTCGCGTTTTCCGGAAATCATCGCCTTGATCAGCGGCTCATGCCGCACAAGGCCATGAAACGCGATCGCGCCCAGATGCAAGAACACCAGCAGGTAGATCAGGTTGCCGTTCAGGTGATGCAGCTTCGTGGCGAGCGCGACGAAGTCATTGGAGACCAGCGCCGACAGCGGCCCTGACCAAAGCACGTCGTCGTTCGCGAACAGGCCGGTGACCGCCTGCAGCGAAACGCTGCCGAGCATCGCGTACACCGACAGCGCGCCGGCTGGGTTATGGCCGGTGAAAGCTTGCCGAGCTCCGTCTCGCAGATACCGAAACGCAGCGAACGGGCGAGGTGGAAAGCTTGCGAAGCGGGCATAGCGCGGGCCGACGAATCCCCACAGCAGCCTGAATGCCGCCAGCGTGAGCGCCGTGTAGCCGAAGCGCATATGCCAGGTCATCGCGTCGCCGCCAATCAGCGCGCAGGCAAGCGCGCCAATGACTGAGGCCGCGAAGACCCAGTGAAAGATGCGGGTGGGCAGGTCCCAGACGAGAACGGAAGCTGCCGATGGGGGCAGCTGCGATTGCTTGCTGTTCATCGGTGTGCTCCCTGCGCTGCGACTTGGTTCGCGGTGGATCGATCAGGGCAGTTCCGCTTCCCCGTCGTCCTTCTTCTTGACCGGCTTGAGCAGATCTTCGCGCTTGACGCCGAGCCACATCGCGATGGCGGCCGCGACGAATACCGACGAGTAGATGCCAAACAGGATCCCGATCGTCAGCGCCAATGCGAAATAGTGCAACGTGGGGCCGCCGAAGATCAGCATCGCCAGCACCATCATCTGCGTGGATCCGTGCGTGATCACGGTGCGCGAGATCGTGCTGGTGATTGCATGGTCCAGCACCTGGGGGGCGGGCATCGTGCGCGCGGCGCGCTCGCGGAATTTTTCGCGCACCCGGTCAAAGATCACCACCGATTCGTTGACTGAGTAACCCAGCACCGCGAGCACCGCCGCGAGCACCGACAGCGAAAACTCCCACTGAAAGAACGCGAAGAAACCCAGGATGATGATCACGTCGTGCAGGTTGGCGACGATCGCTGCGACCGCGAACTTCCACTCGAAGCGCATCGCCAGATACAGCATGATGCCCATCACCACGAACAGCAGCGCGAGCGCGCCATCGGTGGCCAGTTCGGCCCCGACCTGAGGGCCGACGAACTCGACACGCCGCAATTCGACTTGCGGATCAAGCTGGCGAAGCTCGGCCATCACGCGTTCGCTCTGACGCGCAGAACTGTCGCCCTTGGCTAGCGCCAGGCGGATCATCACATCGCGCGAGGTGCCGAAGTTTTGCACCTGTGAATCGGCAAAGCCCATCGACTCGACGGTTTCGCGAATGCGTGGAAGATCAGCCGGTTGCTGGTAGCCGACCTCCATCACGGTGCCGCCGGTGAACTCGATCGAGAAGTGCAGCCCGCGCGTGGCCAGGAAGAACACTGCCAGCACGAAGGTGATCGTTGAGATCACATTGAACACCAGCGCATGCCGCATGAACGGGATGTCGCGCCGGATTCTGAAAAATTCCATGATTGCCTGCCCCGTGCTGGACGATCAGTTCGATGTGGGTTTCCAGACCTGTCCGATCGACAGGCCGGCCAGGCGCTTGCGGCGTCCGTACCACAGGTTGACGAAGCCGCGCGAGACGATCACCGACGAGAAGATTGAAGTCATGATTCCCAGGCAGTGCACGACCGCAAAGCCCCGGATCGCCCCGGAACCAAACACCAGCAGCGCGACACCCGCGATCAGCGTGGTGACGTTCGAGTCGAGAATGGTCGCCCAGGCACGCTCATAACCTTCGGAGATCGCGACCTGCGGCGAGACGCCGCGACGCAGTTCCTCGCGAATGCGCTCGTTAATCAGCACATTGGCGTCGATGGCCATGCCCAGCGTCAGCGCAATCGCAGCGATGCCGGGTAGGGTCAGCGTCGCTTGCAGCAGTGACAGCAGCGCGATCAGCAGCAGCACATTGACCGCCAGAGCCGCTGTGGAGAACACCCCGAACAGCAGGTAGTACAAGACCATGAACACAGCGATCGCGGCGAAGCCGTAGACCGTGCTCAGGAAGCCCATCCGAATGTTTTCCGCACCCAGGCTCGGGCCGATCGTGCGTTCCTCGATGATCTCCATCGGCGCAGCCAATGCCCCCGCGCGCAGCAGCAACGCGAGATCGTTGCTGGCCTGCGGACTTTCCATGCCAGTGATCTGAAAGCGTGAACCCAGTTCGGACTGGATCGTGGCGACCGTCAGTACCTCGCCGCGACCGCGTTCGAACAGCACCACGGCCATTGGTTTCTTGATGTTCTCGCGCGAGACCTGCCGGAGCACGCGACCGGCGGCATCGTTGAGCTGAATGCCGACCGCCGGGCGCTGGTTTTCATCGAAGGTGGCCTGCGCGCCGGTCAGCTGCTCACCGGAGAAGATCATCTGCTTGCGCAGCACGACTGGCGCGCCGCGACCGACCTTGAAT
>JALRBB010000189.1 GCA_023257915.1 Quisquiliibacterium sp.
GGCCGTAGCCAAGGCTCGCGAGCTGATGCCCGATCTGCCGGTCGCCGCGAGCGCCGAGGCTGCAATGAAGGGTGCCGACGTGGTCTACCTCGCCTGCCCTCCCGGCCCGCGCAAGGCCTACGCGCTGGCCGCCGCAGCGGCCGGGCAGGGCGTATTCATGGAAAAGCCGCTGGGCGTGGACGGCGAGTCCAGTCGTGACCTGGTCGCCCAACTGGCCAAGGCGCGGATTCCCGGCGTGGTCAATTTCACACAGGCCTCGTCGCGCGGCTTTGACGAGCTACGCCGGGCGATCGACTCCGGCGAGACCGGCGAGTTGCTGGGCATCGACATCATCGTCCAGTACCCGGCCTGGCCGCGCGACTGGCAGATTGAGGCTGACTGGCTGCGCCTGCGCGCGGAGGGCGGCTACACCCGTGAAGTGATCTCGCACTTCCTGTTTCTGGCTGGTCGATTCCTGGGCCCGCTGACGCTGCTCAATGCCAGTCCGCGCTACCCGGCCGACCCCACGCTGTGCGAGCTCGACATGCTGGCGCGACTGCAGACGGCCGACGGCCGACCGGTGACGGTGATGGCCACTACCGGCGGCAAGCAGCCCGACCGCCAGGAAGTGACGGTACGCGGCGCTAAGATGAACCACCAGTTCCGCGAGTTCTACCAGCTGTGGCGCTCGGACGGTGGCCCCTGGGTCGAGGCGGTCGACTGGACAAAGGGCGAGGACCCGCGCCGCAGCGCACTGCAGCGCCAGCTCACCGAAGTGGGTAAGTGGCTGCAGGGCAAGCCGCACAAGCTGGCCACCGCCGAGGAGGCTCTAGCGGTGCAGGATCTGATCGAAGCGATGCTCGCAGGGCGTTGAGGATCAAGCCCTTGACGAGGGGGCCAGGCAGCGCTGCCCGGGATTAGTCGAGCAAGCTCACGAAACCCGGTAGCGCCTTCATTCGATCAAGCCAGCGGCGGATCGCCGGATACGGGGCTAGATCGATACCCCCGTCCGAGCAATGTGCGATCGCCGGAAACGCCGCAACATCGGAGATGGTGGGTTGCTCGAGGGCGAGCCATTGCCGCCCTTCCAGCCTGCGCTCATAAAGCTGCAAGGCCTTGTGCGAGTTTTCAACCGCCTGATCGGCATTCACGCAAAGCGAGGGGAAGTGCTTCGCCAGCCTCGCATCGTAGGGCCCCAGCCGCAACTCGAACGCGGCAGCCGCAAGCCAGCCGTTGACTTCAGCCTCCTGGTCCGGATCACGCGGCAGCCAGCTTTCATCTGCGAACCTGCGAGCCAGCCAAATCAGGATCGTCTGCGAGTCGCGGATCCTGAATTCGCCATGCTCGAGCATGGGGATCTGCCCGAACGGATTGACCACCAAAAATTGTTCCGTGCGATGTTCGCCCTTACGCAGATCGACACGTTGCCTGTGGTATGCGACGCCGAGCAATGCGAGTAGCAACCGCACCTTGTAGCAGTTCAGAGAAAGCGGCGAGTCGTAAAGGATCAGCATGGCTGGGCTCAGACCGGCGCAGTCAAACCAGTTGTCTGAACACCAGCACCAGGTTCAATACCGCGAGCAGACCGAGCGCACCGAACGTCAGCTTCATGCCACGCACCCGGTTCGTGAAGTCTGGTGGTGGCGTCGTGATGCCTTTGGCGTGCAGAACCCGGCCGACGATGACGAGCGCGGCGGCCAGCAGCAGCACCGCCCAATGGGCGCCGTTAATCTCGGCCATGATCAGCAAGGCCAGCGTCATCGGCACGTACTCGGCGAAGTTGCCATGGGCACGAATTGCCTTTTCCAGATCGGAGTGCTCGCCAGAGCCCAGTGACACCCGATGGCCTCGGCGCAGTCGGATCACATTGAACGCGAGGCGGATGTAGAGCATGGCGAGCACAACGCCGGCCAACGGGGAGATTGTCAAGGTCATGGCAGGCTCTTCAAGGAAATAGGCCGTTAACGATGCGCCGATGGGCGATTGGTCGTTCCGAGATCCGGGCAATCTGGATTTCAGAAGCCGTGAATGTGACATGAAGTCTTTGATAATGAAATCCACCCGCGGCCTATCGGCCTGCATCCGAATCTCACAAGGCCTGAGATGAAAATCCTGCGTATCAACGACCACGACATGCCCTACCTCGAGATCGGTCAGGGCTCGCCGGTGGTCTGCGTCCACGGCTCGCTGTCCGACTTTCGGGCCTGGAACCCGGTACTCAAGCCCTTGTCCATCGCGCATCGGGTCATCGTGCCAAGCCTGCGGCATTTCTTCCCGGAAAACTGGGACGGCACGGGCGGCAGGTTCACGATCAATCAGCATGTCGAGGATCTGATCGCATTCATCGAGACGCTTGCACTCGGTCCGGTGCATCTGATCGGTCATTCGCGTGGCGGACACATCGGTTTTCGGCTGGCGTCCAGGCGCCCGGATCTGCTGCGTAACCTGGTTCTGGCCGAGCCGGGCGGCACACTGGAGGATGCACTGCTGCCTGCGGATGCCAAACCGATCGGTCCCGCAGCAGGCTCTCGCGAACATGTGGAGCTCGCGTCCACGAAGATCGCCGCAGGCGACCTGGAAGGTGGTCTGCAAGTGTTCACCGACGCAATCAACAAGCCCGGCAGCTGGGACGCGCTGTCGCTGGCCGACCGGCAGATGCGAGTCGACAACGCCTACACGCTGATCGCCCAGGTCAACGAAGGCCGCGAACCGTTCACCCGGGCGCAAGCCGAAGCGCTGCGCGTGCCGACCCTGTTCGTTGGCGGCGCCGACACCGGCGGCATGCTCGCGGTGATCATGCGCGTGCTGCCCGATCTGGTGCCAGGCGCGCAGCGCGTGCTGATTCCCCAGGCCGGCCATAGCATGATGCGCCAGCAGCCGGGACGGTTTTGCGAGGCGGTGCTGCCTTTTCTCGCTTGAGGTAGGGCCGCGCCAACCTGACACCGACCGACTAGGAGCATGCATGACGTGGAAACCTGAGCTCGATGAACTTGCCAGACGCCAAGCATTCGCCAAGGCGATGGGCGGCCCGGACAAGGTGCAGCGTCAGCACGACAACGGCAAGCTGACCGTGCGCGAGCGGGTCGAGCAACTGGTCGATGCGGGTAGCTTCGTCGAGGTCGGTGGCCTTGCGGGTTCCGGGGAGTACGACGAGCAAGGCGCACTCAAGCACGTGACCCCGTCCAACGTCGTCTTCGGCCGTGCGCGCATCGATGCCAGGCCGGTCGTGGTGATCGGCGATGACTTCACGGTGCGCGGTGGCGCGAACGAAGGCGCAGTCGGCGACAAGATGATCTTGGCCGAGCAGATGGCCTACGAGCTGCGCATTCCGATCGTCCGGCTGGTCGACGGCACTGGCGGCGGGGGATCGGTCAAAAGCATCGAGAAAATGGGTCATGCACTGCTGCCCAAGATGAAGATCTGGCCCTACGTCGCGCGCAACCTGGCCCGCGTCCCGGTGGTCTCACTCGCGCTCGGATCGGTTGCCGGGCAGGGCGCAGCGCGAGTTGCCGGAAGCCATTACTCGGTGATGGTCAAGGACTCCTCGCAGTTGTTCATCGCCGGGCCTCCGGTGGTCGAACGAATCGGGCAGAAGTTGTCGAAGAACGCGCTGGGCGGCAGCCAGATCCATGCGCGCAACGGCGTCGTCGACGACGAGGTCGACACCGAGGCGCAGGCCTTCGAGGCGGCACGCCGGTTTCTGAGCTACCTGCCGGCATCGGCACACGAGATTCCCAGGCGCTCCGACGCGCCGATGCGCGTGGCAGACCAGCAATGGCTGCGCGATGCGATCCCGCGCGACGCGCGCAAGGTCTACCGGATCAAGCCGATCCTGAACACGCTGTTCGACGAAGGCTCGGTGTTCGAGATCGGCCGCAACTGGGGCAAGGCCATCGTCGGCGGCCTGGCCCGGGTCGACGGCTGGCCGGTGGTGTTCGCGGCCAGCAATCCGTATCACTATGGCGGTGCCTGGGACCGCCAGACCGCCGAGAAGTTCACCCGGCTGATCGACCTGGCCGAGAACTTCCACCTGCCGGTGATCCACATGGTCGACATCGCTGGCTTTCAGATCGGTCTGCAGGCCGAACAGGACGCGGTGATGCGCGCCGGCGTGCGCGCGCTGACCGCGGTCGCGCAGGCTAGCGTGCCCTGGTTCTCACTGATCGTGCGCCGCGCATTTGGCGTTGCTGCGGGCGGTCACCAGAATTCGAGCCGGTTTAACTTCCGCTACGCATGGCCGTCGGCGCAATGGGGCTCGTTGCCGATCGAAGGTGGGCTGGAGGTCGCCTATCGCGCCGAGATCGAGGCAGCCCCGGATCCGGAGGCAAAGCGCGACGAGATCGAAGCCCGCGTGCGCGGCCTGACCTCGCCGTTTCGCAGCGCCGAGGCCTTCGTGATTGAGGACATCATCGATCCGGCCAGCACGCGCGAGCGACTCGAAGAGTTCGTACGGCTGGCGGCGCCACTGCTGCAGCCCGGGGAGATGCGGGTCGGTTATCGGCCCTGAGCTTGCCTGCGGCTGTGCTTGGCTCAGCAGGTTGCGCGGATCGCAGCTGGTTGGGTGTCGGACTTAATCCCCGGCCCGCAGCAGCCCGCCGCCATCAACCGGTAACGCAACGCCAGTGATGAACTGCGCCTCGTCGCTGGCCAGAAACAGCGCCGCGTAGGCGCTGTCCCAGGCGGTACCCATCTTGTGGCGAAGCGGCACCTTGGCGTCGCGCATCGCGGCGATCTCGCTGCGCGGCTGGCCCCATTTGCGCGCCCGGGTGTCGACCGCCATCGGGGTGTCGAGCAGGCCCGGCAGGATCACGTTCGCCCGTATGCCGAACTCGGCGTTCTGGCGCGCCACCTGCTCGGTGAACGCGATCATGCCGGCCTTGCTGGTCTTGTAGGCGACATTCGGATAGACGGTCGACAGCGCCGCGACCGACGAGATCGCGACGATCACACCGAAGCCCTGCTCGCGCATCGCTGGCAGCACATGCTTGACCGCCATGATGTAGCCGCGCAGGTTGATCGCGTTGACCCGGTCAAACGCCTCTTCGGTGAATTCATCCAGCTTCGAGTCGCCTGCGGAAAGACTGACGCCGACGTTGTAGTGCAGCACGTCGATGCGGCCCCACTTGTCGAGCGCAAATGCGATCGCGGCAGCCATGTCGGCCTCGCGCGTCACGTCACCGCTGAATGCCTCGCACTTGCCGCCTTGCGCGCAGACCTCATCGGCAGTTTCCTGCGCCGAGGCGAGATTGCTGTCGACCGCCAGCACCGTCGCACCCTCGCGCGCGTAGAGGGTTGCCGCGGCGCGGCCGTTGCCAATACCCTGGCCCGGGCTCTGTCCGGCTCCGATCAAAATGACGATCTTGTCTTGCATGCGCATCGAAAGGCTCCGCAATAGTCGATGGGTGAATTCTTGAAGGCATCCAGGGTTCGAAGCCACACGTTGAACAGGCGAATAAACGCTTGCGATCGCGGATGCAAATTTCTGCGCAGTGTAATGCCTGGTCGCATCGCGCGACGGCAGATCAGCGCTGAGGTTTTCTGCCACTATTTACCGAAGAGCCAGACTTCAAGGGTGCACACGCCCCGGGGCTGCATGCCCCATGCACACAAGGACCATCCGACATGACTGACAACCCAATCGACACGGATTACCTGGTCGTGGGCGCCGGTGCCAGCGCCATGGCCTTTGTCGACACGCTGCTCACCGAAAACCCTCAGGCCCGCGTGCTGATGGTCGATCGTCGCGCGCACGTCGGCGGCCACTGGAACGATGCGTATTCCTTCGTGCAGTTGCACCAGCCGGCTGCCTGGTATGGCGTGCCTTCGCGCCTGCTGGCCGCCGGCACCACCGAAGCGCGGGGGCCGAACACCGGCATGCAGAGCCTTGCCACCAAACCCGAGGTGCTCGCGCACTTCGTCGCGGTGATGCGAGATCGCTTCCTGCCGTCCGGACGTGTCGAGTGGATGCCCAAGACCGAATGGCTCGGCAGCGAGGCCGGCGTGCACACCTTGCGCTCGCTGGCCAGCGGCAAGACCTTCCAGGTCCGAGTTCGCAAACGGCTCGTGAACGCAACCCATGCCCGCACCGAAATTCCGGCCACCCATGCGCCTCGCTACCGGATCGCCGAGGATGTGCGTGTGGTGCCACCCAACGAGCTGACCAATCTTGCCCGGCCCTATGCACACTACACGGTCGTTGGCTCAGGCAAGACTGGCATGGACAGCTGCATCTGGCTGCTTGAGCAGGGCGTCGCTCCCGAGCGGATTCGCTGGATAATGCCGCGAGACGCCTGGGTGATGGATCGGGCCAACCTGCAAACCGGCGCCGAAGGCTTTGAAGCATTTGTGCGTTCCAGCATCGACCAATTCGACGCAATCACGCACGCGAAAGACCTTCCAGATCTGCTGCATATCCTCGAAACTCGTGGCGTGCTGATGCGGCTCGATCCCTCCGTGGAACCAAGCACCTACCGGTGCGCGGTAGTCTCGCGCGGCGAGCTGGAGCGACTGCGCAGCATCCGCGACGTCGTGCGCCTGGGCCATGTGCACGCGATCGAAGCCAATCGTCTGGTGCTCGATCGCGGCGAGCTGCCAGCTGATCCAGACACGCTTTACGTCAACTGCACCGCCGGCGCGATCCAGCATGAGCCGAAACTGCCGATCTTCGAGGGCGACACGATCAACCTGCTGCTGGTACGCTGGTGCCAACCTCTGTTCAGCGCTGCGGTCATCGCCTGGGTCGAGGCGCACGGTACGCACGACGCTGCCAGGAATACGCTGTGCCATGTGGTGCCCGTGCCCGAGGTGCCGCTCGACTGGCTGCGCATGTGGGCGGTAACCATGCAAAACGAGGCCGCTTGGCGCGGCCACGACGCGATGAAAGCCTGGCTGTCGCAATGTCGGCTCAACTCGCAGCACGTGATGTTGCAGGGCGTTGAGATCAACGACGCGGTCAAGCAGCGCCTGGGAACACTAATCGCCAGCAGCGCGGCCGCCGGAGCACGCCTGCCGCAACTGATGCGGAGTCTGAGATGAGCACGAACTCACAACCCGACCTGCAGGTGCTTGATGTCGGCGGCATCCGCATGCGTGTCGCCACGCAAGGCGACGGCCCGCTCGTGGTGCTCTGCCACGGCTTTCCGGAGAGCTGGGTATCGTGGCGCTCGCAACTGAAAGCCCTGGCCGATGCCGGCTTTCGCGCCGCGGCCCCCGACATGCGCGGCTATGGCGGCAGCGATGCCCCTGAGGCGCCCGAGCTTTACACGATGCTGCATCATGTCGGCGACATCGTCGGACTGGTCAAGGCGCTCGGCGAGAAATCCGCGGTGATCGTCGGCCACGACTGGGGAGCGCCGGCCGCCTGGAACTGCGCGCTGCTGCGTCCGGATATGTTCCGGGCGGTGGTCGGCATGAGCGCCCCGTACACCCCACCGTCAAAAACCGACCTGCTGAGCGCGCTCGAGCGCGCTGGCGTCACAACCTTCTACATGCAGTACTTCCAGCAGCCCGGTGTCGCTGAGGCAGCGCTGGAACGCGACCCGGCGGCGAGCATACGACGCATCACCTACAGCATGTCCGGCGACGGGCCCGGTCGCGTCGTGGCCGGCATCCTGCCGCCTGGGGCTGGCATGCTCGATCTGACGGTCGATCCCGAGCAACTGCCGCCGTGGATGGACGCGCAGGACCTCGAGTACGTGGCAAACGAGTTCACCCGCACCGGGTTTCGCGGTGGCCTGAACTGGTACCGATCGATCCGGCTCACATCCGAGCTGATGGCGCCATGGCGCGACTGCGTGATCGCACAGCCGTCACTGTTCATCGCGGGCACTCAGGACGATGTGCTGAAATTCCCCGGAATGCAGCCGCGTATTGCGCAGCTGCAGCAGGTTCTGCCCGGGCTGCGCGGCACTCATCTGCTCGAGGGCGCCGGGCACTGGGTGCAACGTGAACGGGCTGACGAGGTCAACCGCCTGCTGATCGCGTTCTTGAAATCGTTGTGACGACCTATTCGTTGTAACGAGCTATTGAAAATCGCCCATAACCCGCAAAGGACACACCATGACGCGTCTTAGCGCAGCCGATTTTGACCAGGAACTGCTGATCCTGTTCGACGCCTATGTCCATGGCGACCTCGATCGCCGCGCCTTCCTGCAGCGCGCGCAGAAATTTGCGGTTGGCGGTCTGACAGCCGCCGGCCTGCTGGCCGCGCTCAGCCCGAACTTCGCGGCCGCGCAAGTCGTCGCCCGCGATGACAAGCGCATCACCACGGAAACGATCAGCATCGCCTCGCCCGAGGGCTACGGAAGCATCAAGGCCTATGTGGCCAGGCCGACCGGTGTGTCCGGCAAGCTGCCCAGCGTGCTTGTGGTGCACGAAAACCGGGGCTTGAACCCGCATATCGAGGACATCACGCGGCGACTCGCCGTCGATGGTTACCTGGCGATGGCACCGGATGCACTCACCCCTTTAGGTGGCTACCCAGGCGATGAAGACAAGGCGCGAGGACTGTTTGCATCGTTGGACCAGAAAAAAACGCTGCCCGACTTTTTGGCGGCTGCGGCTGCGCTGAAGGCCCGGAGCGATTCGCTTGGAAAGATCGGCGTTGTCGGGTTCTGCTACGGCGGAGGCATTGCGCACCGGCTGGCAACCCTGCTTCCCGACCTGGCGGCTGCGGTGCCCTTCTATGGCAACCACCCGCCGGCCGAGGACGCGGTCAAGGTTAAAGCACCGCTACTGATCCATTTCGCCGAGCACGACAATCGCATCAACTCGGCCTGGCCCACCTACGAGGCGGCACTGAAGGCCGCCGGCGTTGGCTATACCGCGCACAGCTACCCGGGCACGCAGCACGGTTTTAACAATGACACCACGCCTCGCTTCGATGCAGCAGCAGCCAGACTGGCCTGGGAACGCACGCTGAATTTCTTTGCTCAGCACTTGAGAGGCTGAGCGAGGATCGCGCTTATAGCGCCGCGGTATCCCGCGAGTTGAGCCGCTATACCCCGCGGTCTGCGCCAGTTCGACCGCAGCCAGAATCTATGCCGAACTGCTTAACCCTCGGGTGAAGCGAACAGGCTAGGGATTCGCACGCATTTTGTAGCGTACCGGAACACTCCAGGATGGAACCATCGCCCAGTGTCACAGGACGCAGGTGCCATCAGGAGCCCACAATCATGAACAAGAAAATTGTCAGCCTCGGATTCAATCTCGCGATGATCCTGTCTACGCCCGCCGTAGCCGGGACGCTCGGAAAATGCGCAACGCCCGAAGCGGTCGGCAACTGTGCAGTCGAGATGGACTCATCCCTGTCGGTGGAGCAGCTGACAGCGCAAATCGACTCTGCTCCGCCGGCAGCTGGCTCTAACGCCAGCCTTGGCGGCAACAGCGTCGACCCGGTCTACCGCGAATGGGTGGATTGGGATGGACAGAACAGCGCCACCCAAGCCACGGACGATCGCCCGTTCAAGTAAGGGTTCGCAGCAGCGAGACTTCGACCGAAAGAGATAAGGAATATTAAACAAGGATCGAGTCACGGGATGAAACGTTGCGCGTCCTCCGCCACGTTGCAAGAAGCCTTCGCTCGTAACATGCGAAACAAGCCCGGCCTACGCAGGGCCCATTGCAACGCCCCAATCCGAGGACCCCGTCATGGCAACCTTCGTCCTGATTCACGGCGCCTACCAGGGAGGCTGGATCTGGCAGCGCATCGAGCAGCGCCTGCGCCAGGCCGGTCATACCGTGTACGCGCCCACATTGGATGGCTGTGGCGAACGCAAGGCCTCACTGCGACCGGGCATCACCACCGAGACCCATGGCGACGAGATCGCTCAGCTGCTGTACTACCAGAATCTGCGCGACGTGGTGCTGGTGGGCACCTCCAGCGGCGGCATGGCGATGGCGGCGGCGGCGGAGCGCGCGCCCGAGCGCATCGGGAGGCTGGTATTTGCCGATGCGCTGGCGCTTCTGGATGGCGAGAAGATCCGCGACATCGTCCCCAAGCCGGCCGCAATCAACACCGAGCTTGGGCTGATGCCATCCCGGGAGGACGCCGAGAACCGGCTTCTCGCAGGGCTGGATGAGACCACCCGACGCTGGACGTCCGAGCGCTTCACACTGCATCCGACCGCGGTGTTTCACCAGCCGGTGAAGCTGCCCAGGTTCTGGCAGATGGGCTGGAAAGCGTCAGTGCTCTACTGCACCCAGGCCGGCAACCCGGGTGAGGCGCACATCCGGCGCACCCGCGACCTGCTCAATGGCAGCTGGCACGTGATCGACACCGGGCACTACCCGATGCTCTCGGAGCCGGATGCGCTGACGCGAGTGCTGCTGGCGCAGTAACACAGGCCGCGCGAGTCTAGCCCAGCTCGCGCAGGTCCCCTACCGGCGTCTGCCCGAAGCTGTCGCCCAGCAGATGCGCGACGATCCGCGCCGCGCAGTCCTGTGCGCTGGCCAGGCCGCCGTCGCGCTTTAAAGCCTCGAAGCGCTCGCGCACCGGAAAGCGCTCCAGCCCGGTCGCGCGGATCTGCGCCTGCATGTCGGTGTCGATGACCCCGGGTGCCAGGCTGCAGATGCGCAGGCCCGGCGTCTTGTCGAGCACCACCGCGCGCGCGTGATGATCAAGCGCGGCCTTGGTCGCGCAGTACACCGACCAGCCCGGGTAGACATGCCGACCCGCGCCGCTTGAGACATGCAGCACGCGTAGCTCGGTATTGGGTCGGCGGCGCGCCGCGATCGCAGCGGCCAGCATCAGTGGCGCGGCGACATTGAGCGACACCGCGGTCGCAACCGCCGCCACGTCCTGCAGGTCCAGCGGGCCGATCGGCTCCACCACTGCCGCGTTGTTCACCAGCAGCACCGTGTTGGCGTCGGCCAACCAGGCATCAAGCGCGTCGGTGGCGAGCCACTGCGTGACGGTGCTGGTATTGGACAGATCGAGTTCAAACTGCGCGAAGCGCGCCGAAGGCTGGCCTGCGAGGTCGGCATTGCGCGCTCGCGCCAGGCCAAGCACCGGGATGTCATGCTCGAGCAGGCTGGCCGCTATGGCGGCTCCCAGGCCGCGACTGTGGCCGGTGACGATTGCTTTGATCATGGGTCGAGGCTCTTGTGAGGGGAGTAGCGTGGAATGGTAGTTCAAGGCGCCAGCAAAAATCCAAACCCCTGACAGCCCGGGTCTGCGTTCTCGCGAAAAGATTTGGAGGCGATGTTGTAAAAGGAGTTTTCGTACCCATCACGACATCCGTCGCCACCCTTCGGCAAAGCAGGCCCGCACCATGATCACAATCCACCATCTTGGCGTATCCCAGTCCGAGCGCATCGTCTGGCTCATGGAAGAACTGGGGCTGCCCTATCGTCTGCAGTGGTATGACCGCAAGCCCAACAAGGCGGCGCCCGACGACTACCTCGCACTGCATCCGACGGCGGCCGCCCCCGTCATCGAGGATGATGGGCGAGTTCTGACCGAGTCAGCGGTAATTGCCGAATACCTTTGCCATCGCTATGCAGACGGCAAGTTGACGGTCGGCCCGGCGCAAGCCAATTACACCGACTATCTGTACTGGATGCACTTCAACAACAACGCAATGGGTCTTCGGTTCACGAAGTCGGCTCTCGCGGCTGGGGCGTCAGGGCCGGTGGCAGACACGATGCGCGAGATCGTGAATCGGCGCGAAGAAAGCTACTACCGTTTCCTGGAGAATCGCCTTGGTGAGACCCCCTTCCTGGCCGGGCAGGAGTTCACCTGCGCGGACATCATGGTGGTCTTTCGCCTGACCACGGGCGTTCTGTTCGGCGCGCGCGCCATTGACGATCTGCCCAACACGCTGGCGTATGTGCAGCGTATCCAGGCCCGCCCCGCGTATCAGAAAGCGATGGCCATCGCCGGGCCGGCGGCGCTTGCTCGGTAGCGCTCAACAGAACGGCTGATCATTGGCACTGGGGAAGCGGCTTGTCGAGTTGCCGGCCAGCTTAGTCATGCACACTGCAAACAGCGGTGTGTCCACCCAATAAGCAAGCCACTCTTTCAGGCGAGGCCAGGGCTGCGCGTCGAACCAGCGCGGATCGACTGCCGCGAATTGACGCACAAACGGGAAGATCGCGAGATCGACTGCGCAGGCTTGCTCCCCTGCCAAAAAGCAAGCTGCGTTCAGCTGATGTTCCAGCCGCGCCGGCAAGAGTTCAGCCGCCCGATCGCGATGCGCAACGCGCACCACCGCCGGGTCTTCATCCGGGCCGGCGTGGCGGTCGGCGTATTTGTATCGATCCAGATGAAACTTGAATTCGCCGTCGTTGCTCGCGAGCAAGCCGAGGTTTTCCGGGGTCTGCGCGCGACCCCACCAGGCATCGGCGCGATGCCGGTTCGCATCTTGCGCAAACGCCCACGCCATGATTTCCCAGCTCTGATCGATCACGAGTCCATCGTGGACCAGAACCGGCACGGTGCCTTTTGGCGATGCCTCCCGCAGCGACTGCGGTTTGTCCCGGAGAACGATCTCACAGGCATCAAACGTCACTCCCGCAATGAGCAAGGCCATCCGGGCGCGCATCGCGTACGGACATCGGCGATAGGTGTAGAGCAACGGAGATGCGCTCATGAAACGGTGGTGGGCGGCTCGCCCGATCAGGATCCGACCCAGGCGTTGCTGAGCAGGCAGACGCAAGCCACCAGCGTGAGTTGCTTGCGCAAGGGCAGATACCAGGCTGGCAACTGCGCGGGCGTTGCCAGGCGCAAATCCTGCAGCAGATGCAACAGGAACCCGCCCACCAGGATCAACGAGGCAAGGGTGCTGGCGAGCATGGTCGTCGGCCAGGCAAACAGCGCAGGCATCACACTCCAGACAAACGCTCGTCGACGCAAGGCCGCATCAAGCCCGGGCGCGATCATCGCAACCCCCCAGTGCAAGGCCCCGACAAAACTCAGGATCACTGCGCCATAGCCAATCAGCGCATCGGACCACAGCGGTGCATGCGCCGGATCAGCGAACAGCAGTATTGCCAGCCCGATAAAGGGTAACAGGCCGCCATAACCCAGCCAGGTGACGACAGCAGGACGGCTCAGATTGATCTCGGACATGCAATCACTCCGGTGACGGGCGCGGCATTCATCGCAAGCAGCATTCAGGATTTGTCTGGCAAGAACACGGCAGCGCACTGATCCATCAGCCGCGCCAGCTCGATGTCCTTCATCGACAGCCCGCCGACGTCATGCGTGGTCAGCGTGACCTCGACCCGGTTGTAGACGTTGCACCATTCCGGATGATGGTTGCTGCGCTCCGCATGAATCGCCATTTGCGTCATAAACGCAAACGCCTGCGCAAAATCGCCGAACTGGAAGCTGCGACGAATCAGGCCCCCGCGTTCGTCGGCGAAGGTCCAGGCGGGGAGCGTAGGCAACAAGTCACGAATCTGGTTTTGGGTGAGCTTCATTTCAGGCCTCTATGCGCATGCGGCGCTGGATCAGCTGATTGAGATGATGCAAACAGGGACGGTGGCGAGGGAGGCGGTTTAAAGCGCTGAACGTGCGATTAGTTACGGAAGGACATCGACCCCGGCTTGGGCGCTCAAGTTGTTTGCGCGATGAGGCAAGACTGTTGGTACCCCGGGTGTGTCACGTCGATCGCGATCACAACAATGAACCCAACTCCCGCCGCACCTCCTCCTGCCCCTTGTCCGTCCTCTGCGCATAATCCCCCACCTGATCGTCCCCAATCCGCCCCACATTGAAGTACTCAGCCCGGGGATGCGACAGATAAAACCCTGACACGCTCGCCGCCGGAAGCATCGCGTAGCTTTCGGTCAGCGTCATGCCGATCTGTTCGCACTGCATCGCATCGAACATTGCGCGCTTGACGCTG
>JALRBB010000203.1 GCA_023257915.1 Quisquiliibacterium sp.
CCGCTTTGCAGCCAGCTGATGGCGAACTTCCCGCGCCAATGGCGTTTGTATGTCGCCGCGCTCTTTCACGATATTGCCAAGGGCCGCGGCGGAGACCATTCGCGGCTCGGCATGGTCGACGCACGGCGATTCTGTCGTCAGCACGGCGTCGAGCGAGGGGACACTGCCCTGATCGTTTTTCTGGTCGAGCACCATTTGACGATGTCGCAGGTCGCACAAAAGCAGGATTTGGCCGACCCTGAAGTCATCGAGCGCTTCGCCCGTCTGGTCGGCACAGAGGAGCGACTGACAGCGCTGTATCTGCTAACAGTGGCCGACATACGCGGAACCAGTCCCAAGGTGTGGAATGCCTGGAAGGGCAAGCTGCTTCATGACCTTTATCAGCTAACCAAGCGCGCATTGGACGGTGAGACGCCCCGGGCTTCGGAGCAACTCGACGAGCTGCGACGCGAGGCCCGCCGTTTGCTCAACCTGTATGCGGTGGCCGAAAACGACTACGCCCGGCTGTGGACGCAGCTCGATGTTGGCTACTTTCTTCGTACCGACGCGAACGACGTGGCATGGCAGACCAGATCCTTGCATCGCCATGTCGACAGCCAGATCCCTGTCGTGCGGGCCAGGCTAGCGCCAATCGGCGAAGGCTTTCAGATCGTCGTCTACATGCCGGATCAGCCGGCGTTATTCGCCCGCATCTGCAATTATTTCGATCGCAAGAATCTATCGATCCTGGACGCCCGGGTGCACACCACCCGGCATGGTTATGCACTCGATAGCTTTCTGGTCATCGCGCCCCAGGCCGATCTGCATTATCGGGACATTCTCTCGCTGGTCGAGGTCGAACTGACCGAGCAGCTGCAGCGCCAGGATCCGCTTTCTGCCCCGGTTCACGGGCGGATGTCACGACGATCCCGCTACTTCCCGATCGAACCCAAGGTCGAGTTACGACCGGACGAGCGTGGCCAGCATCATCTGCTCTCGGTGGTGGCCAATGATCGCACCGGACTGCTGTACGGGATCGCCAGAGTGCTCTCTGAACACCAGGTCAACCTGTACACCGCAAGAATCTCGACCCTGGGCGAGCGCGTGGAGGATCTGTTCCTGGTCGACAGCCCGGCACTGCATGACCCTCGCGAGCAGTTGGCGCTGGAGACCGATCTGATCGCCGCGGTGCGCAGCTAGTTAGCTGCTCCTTGGTGTCGCTTGCCGCACCAGCACCGACAGGATGTTGCGCACCCGCAGCATGGTTGCCTCGAGGGTCGCGGTGATCGCTTCGAGGGAGATTCCCTGACTGCTGTCGCCCATTCCCGCGGCATGATTGACGACCACCGCGAGCATCGCATACGGCAGCCCCAATTCACGCGCCAGCGCGGCCTCAGGCATGCCGGTCATTCCGACCAGATCGCAGCCATCGCGCGCCATCCGGCGAATCTCCGCGGCGGTCTCCAGTCGCGGGCCCTGCGCACAGCCATAGGTCCCCTGCCCGATCAGAGGCTCGCCAAGCTCAGCCGCCGCTGCCGCAAGGAGTCTGCGCACCGACTCGTCATACGGCCAGGTGAAGTCGATATGAGTGACTGGCTGGCCAGGGCCTTCGAAAAACGTCGCCGCGCGACCACTGGTGTAATCGATGATCTGATCGGGAAGTACCAGAGTCCCGGGGCCGAGGTGCTCACCGATGCCTCCGACCGTGGCAATCGCGATCACCGAATCGACGTCCAGATGGTCTAACGCCCAGATGTTCGCCCGGTAATTGATCTCGTGCGGTGCAATCGCATGTCCATCGCCATGTCTGGCCAAAAACACCAGTTCGATTCCGTCGATTTCGCCAATCGTCAGCGGACAGGATGGATCACCGTAGGGCGTGCGCACCGACTGGCGACGCACCGTCTTCATGTCCCCGAAGCGGTCAAGGCCGCTGCCGCCGATGATCCCGATCTTCATCGTCTGTCTCCGATCAATGCGAGTAGCCCTTGCTCGTCCAGGATCG
This sequence comes from Quisquiliibacterium sp., assembly GCA_023257915.1. GTDB lineage: Bacteria > Pseudomonadota > Gammaproteobacteria > Burkholderiales > Burkholderiaceae_E > Quisquiliibacterium. The sequence goes on from JALRBB010000203.1 coordinate 1,985, forward strand.
TGATCCCAAGATCGCGAGCCTTGTCGAGCTTGCTTCCGGCCGCCTCGCCGGCGATCAGATAGCTGGTTTTCTTGGATACCGAGCCAACCACCGTGCCCCCATGGTTGCGGATCAGCTCCGCCGCCTGTTCGCGAGTCATCGTCTCCAGGGTCCCGGTCAGCACGAAATTCAATCCGGCGAGAGCCTGGCTGCCTGCCTCGGCCGGCTTTTCCCAGGCTACCCCAGCCTCGCGAAGTTCGCGAATCACCTCGAGGTTGTGCGCTTCAGAAAAAAAACTGCGCAGACTGTCGACGATTTCCGAACCGATGCCTTCGAGGGGCACAGGCTCGAGCGCTTCCCCTCGTGCCCGTCGACGGGCGTTTTCCTTTTGGACCACCGCCTTGCTCTCGAGCAAACCGGCCCAGTCCTCGGCGATCAGCGAATCGAGGTCGGGGTATGCCTGTGCCAGTTGCCGTGCAACTTCCTCGCCAACATGACGAATGCCGAGCGCATACAGGAAGCGCGCGAAGCTGGTCTTTCGCGAGGCATCGATCCCGGCAAGCAGATTTGCCGCGGACTTCTCGCCCATGCGATCCAGGCTTGCGATTGTCGCAAGCTCGAGTCGATACAGATCCGCCGGGGTGCTCACAAGGCCGGCGTCGACTAGTTGATCGACCAGCTTTTCCCCCAACCCCTCAATGTCCATCGCGCGGCGCTGGGCGAAGTGCAACAAGGCCTGCTTGCGTTGGGCGCTGCAATACAAACCGGCCGCGCACCGCCAAACCGCTTCGCCCTGCTCACGCACCGCGACCGATCCACAGACCGGACAGTGCGCAGGCATCTCAAAGCGTCGATAACGGCTGGAAAATTCCTCACTGCCCTCGGGCGGGCGGCGCTCCACCAGCGCGCGAAGCACCTCGGGAATCACGTCGCCTGCCCTGCGCACGACAACCGTATCGCCGATCAGCAGTGACTTGCGCTCGATTTCGTCCTCATTGTGCAGCGTCGCGTTCGACACCGTGGTGCCGCCGACAAACACCGGCCGCAGCCTCGCGACCGGCGTCAGCGCGCCGGTGCGACCGACCTGCACTTCGATATCAAGCAGCTCAGTCAAAGCCTCCTCGGCCGGGAACTTGTGCGCGAGTGCGTATCGCGGCGCCCGCGCGACGTAGCCGATTCGCGGATGCCAGTCTCGGCGGTCAACCTTGTACACCACGCCATCGATCTCGAACGCGAGCGTGGGTCTCAGCGCGAGCGTCTGTCGATAGAACTCGAGCAGTCCTTGTGGTCCGTTGACAAGCGCCCGTTGACCGACGGGCAAGCCCAGCCGCATCAGCCAGTCGAGAAGCTCCGAGTGCCTTGCTGGCTCGTTCTCGCCCTCAAGTCGCCCAAGACCATAGGCAAAAAAACGCAGCGGACGCGTTGCGGTGATCGTCGGATCAAGTTGGCGCAAGGCACCGGCGGCCGCATTCCTGGGGTTGACGAACTCGCGCTCGCCTGCCGCCCTCTGACGCTCATTCATGCGGGCGAAGTCCTCGCGAAACATCAGCACCTCTCCGCGAACTTCGATCAGCGCGGGAGGCAGTCGCCCGGCGATATTGCGCAAACGCAGCGGTATCGCTCGGATCGTGCGCACATTGGCGGTAACATCCTCCCCGGTGCTGCCGTCGCCGCGCGTGGCCGCCTGCACCAGCAGGCCATCCTCGTAGCGCAAACTAATCGCCAGTCCGTCGTACTTCAACTCAGCGCTGTACTCGATCGGCTCGGTGCCATCGAGCACACTGCCCAGCGATTCCCGAACCCGACGGTCGAACGCCATCACGTCGTCGTCGTCGAAGGCATTCGACAGCGAAAGCATCGGCCTGACGTGTCGAACCTCGGAAAACCCCTCCGCGGCAGTGCCGCCGACACGTTGCGTTGGCGAATCCGGCGTCACCAGCGACGGATGATTCGCCTCAAGGTCTTGCAGTTGCAGGAAAAGCCGATCGTACTCAGCATCGGGCACAGTCGGCGCATCGAGAACGTAGTACTCGTGGTTGTAGCGACGCAGCAGTTCGCGCAGTTCGCTCGCCTGTTCCGCGACAGGCTGCCCGGAAATGCCCATCGACAGCGCTCAGTTGAACAAACGCAAAGCCAGAGCGCTTCCCGCCGGAAATCCGGCATCCTCCAGCGATGCGTAGCGCATCTGCAATTGCTCGCCGATTCTCGTCAGTTGAGCGTCGGGAAGCGGCCTGCCGGCATCGTCGACCAGATTGCCCCCGAGTTGCTGAGCACAGATCCGGGCACAGTCGATCATCTGCTGCCAAGGATCGAGCGCTCCTGGCGCACGAGGCACATCGAGCAGCAACTGGAGCCGGTTCGGGGAGTCCGCCAGGGCAAGAGAAAAGACGACCTCACCGGAAGGTCCCAGGCGGGCATGGCGGTTGTTACCGCGTTCGACACACTGACAAACCGTGGCCAGCCGCGCCAGATCCGAGACGCCGAGCGGCTCGGGGCAATCGATCGCTACGCCGATCTGGGCGTCCAGGTTCGCGCAGACCTCATCCAGCTCGCGGGCTCGCGCCAATACGGCTCCCATGTCTGGCGTGTCGGCCAGCACCGACAGCTGATCAGCCAGCGACTGCACCGCCGCCACGAACTCGGAGAACTCCATCGCATTCAGAGCGCCACTGCGGTTTGCCAGCAGGACTCCAACCCGAACTGCCCGATAGTGCTCAGCCCCGGCAAGCGCCTGCCAGGCCGCACCGGTATCCGCGTCCTCCCCGGCGCCCGCCGGATGAGGTTCGGATTCGGAATCCGGCCTTGGCCGGATCGCTGGCAAACCCTCAACACAGAGTGGCTTGCTGCCGGCACGGCGCAACGAGCGAGTCAGCAGTAACAACCTCTCGCCGGACTGTGCGGAGGCAAGCTCAAGCTCCACGATGCAGTCGACCAGCTCGTCCAGAGCGACAGGCGCGCGTTGGCCGAACTGCCCCAGTCCGCCTGGATCGGAGGCCTCGTGCTGCGACTGCCCCGTCGCATCAAGCGACAGTGACGGCTCTCCCCGGTCGACCGGATCTGCGCTCGCCTTAGCGGACGCAGCGGTGCGACGCAATCTTGCGATCCACACGTTGTAAGCAACGACCGCCAGGATTGCGGCTCCGGCAAGCAGTGCAAGACTGATCTCCAGCGAACTCATGCCCAAGGCTCCTTACGCGGCCTGCGCGACGCGCACCGCCGCGTCAAGGTCGACCGCGACGATTCTGGAAACACCGCGCTCCTGCATCGTGACACCGATCAATTGCTGGGCAAGCTCCATCGCGATCTTGTTGTGGGTAATGAACAGGAACTGCGTCTGATCAGACATGCGTCGGACCATGTCGCAATAACGCTCGGTGTTCGCATCATCCAGCGGAGCATCGACCTCATCGAGCAGGCAGAACGGCGCCGGATTGAGCTGGAACATCGCGAAAACCAGTGCGATGGCGGTTAAGGCCTTCTCACCGCCAGACAGCAGATGAATCGAAGTGTTGCGCTTGCCCGGCGGCTGAGCCATGACCTGCACGCCAGCATCGAGAATCTCGTCTCCGGTCAGGATCAGACGAGCTTCGCCACCGCCAAACAGCTCGGGAAAGAGTTTGCCGAAGTCGCGATTGACACTGTCGTAGGTCTGCTGCAGCACGTCCCGAGTCTCTCGGTCGATCCGGCGGATGGCATCCTCGAGCGTCTCGATTGCCTGGGTCAGATCGGCATTTTGCGCGTCCAGGAAGCCCTTTCGCTCCTGAGAAGCCGTCAATTCATCGAGTGCCGCCAGATTGACCGCGCCCAGCGCGCTGATCGCGTTGCCCAGGCGCGTTACCTCCCCTTGCAACCAGGCGGCCCGCGGTGGCTCCGGGAATCCGGCGCGCAGCGCAGCCTCGTCGGCCTGCGCCTCCGCGAGCTGCGAGACGTACTGCTCGGCATTGAGGCGCGCCGCCTGCTCGCGCAACTGCAATTCGCCAAGTTTGTCGCGCATCGGCGCCTGCTCACGTTCGAGACGAAGCCGATCTTCATCCCGGGTTTTCAGCGACTGGGTCAGCTCCTCAAGGCGCTGGCGTGCGGCGTTCAGGGATTCTTCGGCACCAACCCGGCCTTGCAGCGCGGCATCGAGCGCCTGTCGGGCCGCGGCGTCTGACAACTCGGCTCGTCGCGCCTCGCATTGCTCGCGCTCGGCGCGACTTTGCTCTTCGAGTCGTCCGGCTTGTTCGATCTGCGCGGCGACCCGCTCGAGTCGCCCCTGAATCTCACGGGCCGCGAATGAGGCTTCCTGCCCCTCTCGTTCAAGCTGTCGCAAAGCGTCTCGCCGGGCCGACAACGCCTGCTCGGCATTCTCGAACGCCTGTGCCAGCTCCTCGGCTGCCTGCTGGCGCTCAGCGAGCTCCTGGTCCAGCCGCTCGAAGGCCAACGCCTCTTCCTCGATGGTGGCGCGAGCCGCCTCAATCACATGGCTGACCTCGGCCAGATCGTGCTCGATCCGGCCGCGAGTTTGATTGGCCCGTTCCATCTGCTGCTCGAGGCGTTGCGCATCAAGGCGCAAACTCGATAACTGACGGATCGCAAGATTATGTTCGTCGCGCGCAGCGCTCAGGCGTGCCACCGCTTCGGACGCCGCCGACTCGGCCCGCCCAACCGCGGCGCGCGCCTCATCGGCGAGCATGTGCTGGGCGCGCAGCTCCCGCCCCAGATGTTCGAGCTCATGTTGTCGGGCCAGAACCCCTTCCTGCTCAGAGTCTGCCGCGTACATCTGGATCGACATCGCTGACACGACATGCCCGGCCCTGGTGACAAACCGCGCACCAGCCGGCAAGCCGGCTCTCGTCGCCACGGCCGAATCGAGACTGTCGGCCGCATAGCATCCAAACAGCCAGTCGGCCAGCAACGCCTGCAACCCGGCCTCGGTTGAGCGGACCACCTCGACCAGCGGCCGCAATCCGGCAGCGGTCTGTGGCACGGCCGTGGCCGCCGGGCAAAAGAAAGCGACCTTGGAAGGCGGAGTATCGCTCTCGACCAGACCGGCGACATGCTCAAGACGGCCGACCTCCATCGAATCGACGCGCTCGCGCAGCACTGCCTCGATGGCGGTTTCCCAACCGTCTTCGATACGCAGTCGCTGCCAAAGCCGGCCAAGAGAGTCGAGTCCGTGCTTGGCGAGCCACGGAATGATCTTGCCCTGACTCTGCGCACGCTCCTGCAATTGCTTCAACGCGGCGATGCGAGCCTCGATCTGCGCAAGCTTGCCGTCCGCTTCGCGCAACGATTGCTGTGCCGGCACCCTGGCAGCGTCCGTGTCGCGCCAGACCAGCTCGGCCTGCTCCTGTGCCGCCGCGCTGGCCAGTTCCTGTGCCTGGGCGGCTTCCAGCGACAAGCGCATCGCGCCGAGTTCATCCTGCTCGGGGGCCTGTACTTGAGCACCTTCGGACCGAAGCCGTTCACTGCGGCGCTCAGCATTGTCGAGCGCCTGGGCTGCCGCCCGTTCGCGGGTGGCCGACAGTTCGATCGCTTGCCGCGTGGCAAGCGCGGCTGAGCGCGCCTCATCCAGCGCTGCACGAGCATCGCGAACTGCGTTCTCCATCACCGGAAGTTGTTCGGAAGATTCGAGGACTCGCTGGGCAAGCTCCTCGGCCCGAAGCTGCGCCGACTCGAGTTGTTCGCCGCCGGTCTGCTGGTCATTGAGCGCCTGGTCGCGATCCGCGCGCGCGCGAGCGATTTGCTCGTCAAGCGATGCGATTCGTTCAGCGAGTTGTCCCTGCGACTCCAGGACGTAGCGAATTTCGGACTCGAGCCTGGTCACCTCAGCATTGGCATCGTAAAAGCGCCCCTGCGCGGCATGCACCTCGTCGCCGGCCGCGTAGTGCGCAGCACGCAACTGCTCCAGCCCAGCCTCCAGCGCCCGTATCTGCGCGGTGTGCTCCTCAAGGGCATTGATTGCTGCCGTTGACTGTTCAGCCAGC
>JALRBB010000224.1 GCA_023257915.1 Quisquiliibacterium sp.
CTGGTTGCGCGTCTGCTCAAGCACCGTGTCAATCTGGTCAATGCGCGCACCAATGTGAGACGCACTGAAGCGCTTGCGACGACTGAATGCGGACATCCTCGGTGCCGCCGCGGCAACTTGCTCTTCACTGGCGCCCGCCAGCCCCTGCATCAACGACAGCTTTCCCGAATCGTCAAAGGCAAGTTCCGTCGCTCCGGCCTCCAGATCGATCTGCTTTTCGAAGGCATCGACGACACGTGCAAGACGCTCCGGATCCACTGCATGCGCCGCACCAAGCAAAGCGAGACACCACTCGACAATCTCTTGCTGTTGCTCGGACTGCTCACCGACGAGAAACTGCAGCAAGTGCAGATCGGACAAGGCGACCTCGCTGCGTCCGTCACAGGCTGCCGCGATCCGCAGTGCACGCACGATGCGGACCCAGCGCCGATCCGATATCTCGATGCCGCGGTCACGCGCAAACTCGCGCAACTGAAATAGCGCCAGGCGCACATCCTCGGCAAGTTCAATTCCACCGGCAGCCGTCTGTGCCTCGACAAGGCTCGCCACAGACAGATGCGGAGCCGCATCGATCCCGCCAAGCTTCGTCTCGAGCAGTTGTCCGAAACCATCATCCGAAACCGGACCCACCGGACAGCGGAACAGGAAACGGTCATGAAAGGCCTGTAACGCCTCCTCGGTCGGGATTTCGTTGCTGGCGCCAACAAGGCTCACCAGCGGTACGTCGATCCGGCTGGAACCCTGGTCGAAGCGGCGCTCGTTCAAAATTCCCAGCAACGCGTTCAGGATCGCCGAATTAGCCTTGAACACCTCGTCAAGAAAGGCGACCGAGGCGGTCGGCAGGTACCCCTCGGTGTCGCGTTCGTAGCGGCCTTCATCGAGCGCCTCTAGCGACAAGGGGCCGAACAGTTCCTCGGGAACCGTGAACCGGGTCAGAAGGCGTTCAAAAAACCGCCCACCGACTACCGCATTGAGCCTTCGCGCAAGCTCGCTCTTGGCCGTACCCGGGGGGCCAATGAGCAGAAGATGCTCGCCGCACAAGGCTGCGAGAACGAGCAGGCGGGACTGTGCATCGCGCTCGACGAGACCCTGCGCGACATGCGCAATCGCCGCGGCGATCTTCTCCCGAGAGGGGAACTTTTGCATGGGGCAATGTTACGCCAGGCACCGGGCAACGCTGCAAGCGGTGAGCCCGATCATGCCGACCTGTCGGCATTGGCAGGCACGACGCTTCAGGTGAGCCCGACCGCCAGACCGCGGCGCGGAGACTCCAGGTACTCGCGCGACTGCATCTCGACGATGCGACTGACGGTACGGTGAAACTCGCCAGCCATTGCCCCTGCGGTGTACAGCTCTTCCGGCTCGCATTCCGCCGAAATGAGCAGCTTCACCTTCTGGTCGTACAGCACATCAATCAGCCAGACGAAGCGACGCGCTTCGGACGACATCGCCGCGCTCATTCGCGGCACCTCGGACAGAATCACAGTATGAAACTGACTGGCGATTTCGAGATAGTCATTCTGGGATCGCGGACCGCCGCACAGCGTCTTGAAGTCAAACCAGACCACGCCGCCAGAGCGACGCAGTGCCCGGATTTCGCGATTCTCGATCCGCAGCACCGGTTCCTCATCGTGAGGCTCGGCCAGCGCATGGAAGGCATCGCGCAACGCCGAATCTGCCTGCGCACCAAGCGGCGAGTGATACGCCTGCACCTGCTGCATCGAACGCCTGCGATAGTCGACCCCGGCATCGACGCACAGCAGATCGAGATTTTTCTTCAGCAGCGCGATCGCAGGAAGAATCCGGTCACGATGCAGGCCATCGGGATACAGTCTGTCCGGCTCGTAATTGGACGTAATCACGAAAGTGACGCCATTGTCGAACAAACCTCGCATCAGCCGCTCAAGAATCATCGCGTCGGCAATGTCGGAGACATGGAACTCGTCGAAGCAGATCAGCCGAAAGCGCCTGGCAATGCGACGAGCCACCTCATCAAGCGGGTTCGCCATGCCCTTGAGTTCATCGAGATCACGATGCACCCCTCGCATGAATTCATGAAAATGAATTCGCGTCTTGCGCTGCACGGTGACTGCCCCATAGAAGCAGTCCATCAGAAAGCTCTTACCTCGCCCGACACCACCGTAAAGCCAGACTCCGCGCGGCACTTCGGGACGGTTCAACAATTTCTTGAGCCGGTTCGAGCGCTTTGCCTTGAATACAAGAAATGCGTCATGCAAATGCTGCAAACGCTCAAGCGCAGCGCTTTGAGCCTCGTCAGCGCTGAAACCACGTGTCGAGAGTGCCTCGAGGTATGCCTCGCGGATTGCCATTGTCAGAGCCTGGCGTCGGACATCACATGTTCAGTGCGCGCTTGTCGACCGCCAGCGCGGCCTCGCGCATCACCTCCGACATCGATGGATGCGGATGGCAGATACGCGCGATGTCCTCAGCCGACGCCTTGAACTCCATCGCAACCGCAGCTTCGGAAATCAGATCGGATGCGGACGATGCAATCACATGCACACCGAGCAATTCATCGGTGTTTGCATCCGCCAGCACCTTGACGAAACCGTCGCTGTCACCCGTGCCCAGCGCACGCCCGTTGACCGCGAACGGGAACTGTCCAGCCTTGTACGCACGGCCCTCGGCCTTCAATTGCTGCTCTGTCTTGCCGACCCAAGCGATTTCCGGAGAGGTGTAGATAACCCAGGGAATGCAGTTGTAGTCGATATGCGGCTTTTGGCCGGCAATCAACTCGGCGACCATCACGCCCTCGTCTTCTCCCTTGTGGGCGAGCATCGGGCCTCGCACCACGTCCCCGATCGCGTAGATGCCGTTGGCTGCGGTCCGGCAATGATCGTCAACATCAATGAATCCGCGTTCATTGACGGCGAGCCCCACCGACTCCAGACCGAGATCACCGGCGTTCGGCACACGCCCCACCGAGACGATCAAACGGTCGAATTCCTGCTGATGCTCGACGCCCTTGGCGTCGGTATAGCTCAGCTTGACGCTTTTCTTGCCGGCAGATACCTGGCCCAATTGGACCCCAAGCTCGATCTTTAGCCCCTGCTTGGTAAACAGCTTCCAGCATTCCTTGGAAACCGCCTCGTCACAGGCCGCCAGAAATGTGGGCATCGCCTCCAGAACCGTGACCTCAGAGCCGAGCCTGCGCCAAACGGAACCGAGCTCCAGGCCAATCACGCCGGCACCGATGACGCCAAGCCTGGCCGGCACCGAATCAAATGCAAGGGCACCTTCGTTGTCGCAAATGAGCGCGTTGTCGACCGTGATCCCCGGCAAGTGACGCGCCTTCGAACCGGTGGCGATGATCACATTCTTGGCCTCGCTGACCTGCGCCGCCCCATCCGCAGCGACTTCCACGCGATAGTAGCCGTCAGCCGAGCCAGCCAGCTTGCCAAAACCCTTTAACCAGGTGATCTTGTTCTTGCGAAACAGGAACTCGATTCCCTTGGTCATCTTCGTGACAATGCCATCCTTGCGGCCGACCATCTTCGCGACATCGACCGATACTCCCTTCACACTGATGCCGTGATCATCCAGGTGATGCGCAGCGTTTTCGTACTGCTCGGAAGAGGCCAGTAGCGCCTTAGAAGGGATGCAGCCAACATTCAGGCAAGTGCCTCCGAGCGCAAGTTCCCCTTTCGGATTGCGCCATCCTTCGACGCAGGCAACCTTGAAGCCGAGTTGCGCGGCGCGTACCGCAGCGATGTAGCCAGCCGGACCGGCCCCCAGGACGATGACGTCGAAACGTTCAGCCATGCTCGTATCTCCGTCCGATTACAGGTCGAGCAGCAGGCGCGACGGATCTTCGAGCGCCTCCTTGATCGAGACAAGGAACAGCACCGCTTCGCGCCCGTCGATGATGCGATGGTCATAGGAAAGCGCCAGATAGTTCATCGGCCGGATCACGATCTGGCCGTTCTCGACGACCGGACGGTCCTTGGTCGCATGAATCCCGAGAATCGCCGACTGCGGGGGATTGATGATCGGCGTCGACAGCATCGAACCAAACACCCCGCCATTGGAGATTGAAAACGTTCCACCGGTGAGTTCCTCGATCCCGAGCTTGCCTTCGCCGGCTCGCTTGCCGTATTCGCCGATCTGCTTTTCGATCTGCGCAAAGTTCAGCTGGTCGGCGTTGCGCACTACCGGCACCACCAGACCACGCGGCGAGCCAACTGCGACACCAATGTCGAAGTAGCCGTGGTAGACGATGTCATTGCCATCGACCGAGGCGTTAACGACCGGATACTTCTTTAACGCATGCACCGCAGCCTTGACGAAAAACGACATGAAGCCAAGACGCGCGCCATGCTCCTTCTCGAAGCGATCCTGATAGCGCTTGCGCAGGTCCATCACCGGCTGCATGTTGACCTCATTGAATGTGGTCAGGATCGCGTTGGTTGCCTGCGACTGCAGCAAACGCTCGGCAACCCGCTGGCGAAGACGAGACATCGGCACGCGCTGCTCAGGCCGCCCCTCGAGTAGCTTGGCAGTATCGATTGGTGCCTTGACCTGCGGCAACGCACTGGTCGGCACGCCAGTCGGGATCGGTGCAGCCGGTGTGACTACGGCTGGCGCAGCAGCACCAGCGGCCACGGCAGCCAGCACATCGCCCTTCGTGATGCGTCCGTCGCGACCAGTTCCCTGTACCTGCCCGCTTCCAAGATTGCTCTCGGCCATCAACTTGGCAGCCGCTGGCATCGCCACGTCGCCCTTCAGACCCGCCGCAGCAGGGGCTGGCTGCGCGAGCGAGCCGGGTGCAGGCGCTTCGGGCATCACGGCCCCAGCGCTCTGGGCGTCTGATGCTGGAGCGGCAACCGCCCCAGCCTTCGCCTCGGTGTCGATCACGGCAATCACCTCGCCGGCGACAACCGTCGCACCATCGGGTTTGACGACTTGCACGATCACGCCAGCCGACGGCGCCGGTAGCTCGAGAACCACCTTGTCGGTCTCGATGTCGATCATGTTTTCATCGCGGGCGACTGAGTCACCCGGCTTCTTGTGCCATTGCAGCAGCGTCGCCTCGGCGACGGATTCGGAAAGCTGCGGAACTTTGACTTCGATCAGTGCCATCTCATTTGCTCCAACCCGCGTTGGCGGGATCATGAATGCGCGTCGTTCACTGTGTGGCGAACAGACGCACACCTGTTTAATCGTCGATCGTCTGGTAAACCCGGTGGTCAGCGGGCATGCAGGCTGCTCAAAGCCTGCAGGCCCGTGACGGATCAGGACTTCCTGGCGCGCGCGCGCGTCTCGCCGAATGCAGCAGCGATCAATTCCTTTTGCTGCGCATAGTGCTTGTCGTAGTACCCGACGGCCGGCGATGCCGAGGCCGGACGACCGGCGTAACTCAACTTCTGGCCGTCACGCAGCGCCTCATTCAGGTGATGCTGCATGTAGAACCAGGCTCCCTGGTTCTGCGGCTCGTCCTGGCACCAGACGATTTGCGTGGCGTTGGGGAACTTCTTGAGTTCGTTCTCGAAGGCTTTGTGCGCAAACGGATAGAGCTGCTCGATACGGACCAGCGCAACATCGTCCACTTCGCGCTCGCGCCGCGCGAGTAAAAGGTCGTAGTAAACCTTGCCGGTGCAGACCACGACCCGCTTGACCTTGCGCGGATCGAGCTTCGCGTCGGTCTCACCGATCACGGTCTGGAACGCCCCCTTGGAGAGCTCATCCAGTGACGACACCGCCTCCTTGTTACGCAGCAGCGATTTCGGCGTCAGGATCACCAGCGGCTTGCGGAACAAGCGAATCATCTGGCGCCGCAACAGGTGAAAGATCTGCGCCGGAGTCGTTGGCTGGCAGACCTGCATGTTGTGCTCGGCGCATAACTGCAGGAAGCGCTCCGGCCGGGCAGACGAATGTTCCGGCCCCTGGCCCTCGTACCCATGCGGCAGCATCATCGCCAGGCCACAAGCGCGGCCCCACTTGGTCTCGCCTGAACTGATGAACTGATCGATGACGACCTGCGCTCCGTTGACGAAGTCACCGAACTGCGCCTCCCAGATGACGAGGGTATTCGGCTCAGCGGTGGCGTAGCCATACTCGAAGCCGAGCACCGCTTCTTCAGACAGCACCGAATCGATGACCGTGAACGGGCCCTGATTGTCCGAGACGTTCTGCAGCGGGATGTAAGTGCCGCCGTCCCATTTCTCGCGCTTCTGGTCATGCAGCACCGAATGCCGGTGCGTGAACGTACCGCGCCCGGAATCCTGTCCCGACAGGCGCACGCCATACCCGGAGGAGACCAGCGTTGCGAACGCCAGATGCTCGCCCATGCCCCAGTCGAGCGGCAGATCACCTGCGGCCATCGCGCGACGGTCAGCGATCACTTTTTCGACCAGCGGATGCAGCTTCAGATCGTCAGGGATCGCGGTGATGCGCTGTGCGATACGTCTGAGTTCTGCTTTCGGCACTGAGGTGTCGGCCGCATCGGTCCATTTGCGGTTCAGGAACGGCAGCCAGTCAACCGCGAACTTGCTCTTGTAGTTGGACAGCACCGGATCCGCCGAATGCCGGCCTTCATCCATTGCCGCGCGAAACTTTGCGACCAGCTCGTCGCCGTATTCAGCACTAATCAGACCCTGGGTGACAAGTCGGTCGGCATAAACCTTGCGGGTACCCGGATGCTGCGAAATCTTTTTGTACATCAACGGTTGCGTGACCGCAGGTGTGTCCTGCTCGTTATGACCGAGCTTGCGGAAGCACACGATATCGACGACGACATCCTTGCGGAACTCATGCCGAAAATCACAAGCGAGCTGCGTGGCGAACACGACAGCGTCCGGGTCGTCGCCGTTGACGTGCAGTACCGGCGCCTCGATCATCTTGACGACGTCCGAGCAGTAGCTGGTCGAACGCGTGTCGCGCGGGTCAGAGGTGGTAAATCCGATCTGGTTGTTGATGACGATATGCACCGTGCCGAATGTGCCGTAGCCACGGGTTTGCGCCATGTTCAGCGTTTCCATGACCACGCCCTGCCCGGCAAAGGCCGCATCGCCATGCACGATCACCGGCAGCACCTCGCTACCGTCCTTGTCGCCACGGCGGTCCATCCGCGCCCTGCAGGAACCTTCGACCACCGGATTGACGATCTCGAGATGCGAGGGATTGAACGCCAGCGACAGATGCACCGGACCGCCTGGAGTCGCGATATCCGATGAAAACCCCTGGTGGTATTTGACATCGCCAGACGGAAGTTCGTCGGCGTGCTTACCCTCGAATTCGGCGAACAGGTCTCCCGGCATCTTGCCGAGCGTATTGACCAGCACGTTCAGTCGGCCGCGATGCGCCATGCCGATGACGATTTCCTGCACGCCCTGAGAGCCGGAATGCTGGATCAGCGCGTCCATCGCAGCGATGAAACTCTCCCCGCCTTCCAGCGAGAAACGCTTTTGACCGACGTACATGGTGTGCAGGTATTTCTCGAGCCCTTCTGCCGCGGTCACCCGTTCCAGGATGCGCTTGCGCTGCTCGGGCGTGAAACTGGGCTTGGAGCGCGTGCTCTCGAGCCGCTCCTGTAACCAGCGCTTTTGCGCCGGATCACTGATGTACATGAATTCGGCACCGATCGTGCCGCAGTAGGTGTCTCGCAGGGCCTGCACGATGTCGCGCAGCGGCGCCTGCTCGAAACCGAAATAGGTGTTGGCCGCCGAATAGATATTGGCGTGGTCACCCTCGGTGAAGTCGTAGAACGCGGGTTCAAGCTCCGGAATCGTCGGCCGCTCCTGACGCTTGAGCGGATCAATGTCGGCCCAGCGCGCCCCAAGGAAGCGATAGGCCGCAACCAGACTTTGCACAAACACTTGCTGACGCGCGGTGCTTGCGTCTCCGCCCATCAAGCGCGGCTGCAGCGTGCCTTCCTTGGAACGCTCGGCAAACGACTGCACGATTGGCGCATGCGCCACGTCGCGAGTTTGCGGGTCACCGTTGGAGGCTGGAGCAGCCTGAAGATTATCGAAGTATTCCCGCCAGTGGTCGGGAACCGACCCGGGATTATTCAGATAGCTTTCGTACAACTCTTCGACATAGGGCGCATTGCCGCCGAACAGGTACGAGTTGGCCTGGAACGCTTTGAGCATGACGCAACACCTCTTAAAACGAGTTTCTCGTTCAGGATGCTCGAACCCGGCCTGTTGATCCTGCCGTCCGGACTCGACGATCCATCGCCGGCTTCCGGCTCAATGGATACGCGAACCGCGATGACGCCCCTCTGGGTACGCAACCGCTGTTTTCGGCTGAATCCGCGAGTGTAGCACCGCCGGTGTGAGCGTGCAGTGCAAAACCGTCTTCCAGCGACCGAAACGGGGCGATTTTCCGCCCCCTTGGCGCACGTGGGTCGATTCACCCGGCCGTATCCGTCGAAAACCAGCGCCCATGCGGGCTGCAAAGCCATTGCCATGAGCGTTGCAGCCGCCCCACCTGCAGGTGATTTGAGCTTTGCTTGCGCAGGGTCGCGCGCTAGACTGCCGGCTGTCACCTACGCACCCGGTCGACCAATACGGCACGCCCGGGCTTCGTCTGCTATCTGGAGGACGTTCGTTGCAGCCGACCGACATTCGCAACCCCGACTATTTTCACAAGGTCGTTGATTGCCAGTGGGCCTGTCCGGCCCATACCCCGGTTCCCGAATACATCCGTCTGATCGCCGCCGGGCGCTATTCGGATGCTTACATGGTGAACTGGAAATCCAACGTATTCCCCGGCATCCTCGGGCGAACCTGCGACCGCCCCTGTGAGCCCGCATGCCGTCGCGGTCGAGTCGAAAAGGATCAGGCTGACCGGGCTGAACCGGTCGCAATCTGTCGCCTGAAACGTGTCGCCGCAGACTTCAAGGACGACGTCACCGACAGGATGCCTCGCAAGGCTGCACGCTCGAACGGCAAGCGAATTGCCTGCGTCGGTGCCGGTCCGGCCTCCCTGACCGTGGCGCGCGATCTTGCGCCGCTCGGCTACCAGGTCACGGTCTTCGATCGCGACCCGCGTGCGGGCGGCATGATCCGCACGCAGATTCCGCGCTTTCGCCTGCCTGAGGAGGTCATCGACGAGGAGACCGGCTACGTGCTGAACCTGGGCGTGGACTTCCGGCCAGGAACCCCGATCGATTCGCTCAAGGACCTGCTCGACCAGGGCTTCGATGCCGTGTTCATTGGCTCGGGAGCCCCGCGGGGTCGCGACCTCGACATCCCCGGTCGCCAAGAGGCTGCTGCCAACATCCATGTTGGCATCGAGTGGCTCTCGTCGGTTTCGTTTGGACACATCAGCAGCATCGGCAAGCGCGTCATCGTGCTTGGCGGTGGCAACACTGCGATGGATTGCTGCCGCACCTCGCGCCGCCTGGGCGGCGAGGAGGTCAAGGTCGTCGTCCGCTCGGGCTTCGAGGAGATGAAGGCGTCTCCGTGGGAGAAGGAAGACGCGATCGGGGAAGACATCCCGATCCTGAACTTCCTGGTGCCCAAGGCGTTCATCCACGAAGGCGGCAAGCTGACCGGGATGACGTTCGAGAAGGTGGAGGCCCAGTACGAC
>JALRBB010000352.1 GCA_023257915.1 Quisquiliibacterium sp.
GCCGCAATCCGCAACGCGGCTACGAGCCGATGCTGGAGCGCCTACTCGAACCGATCCTGTCGCCATGCGCGCGCCATGGCATCCCGATCATCGGGAATTTCGGCGCGGCCAATCCGGCTGGCGCGGCACGCGTGATCGCAGCGCTCGCGCGCAAGCACGGCCTACCCGCGCTGAAAATCGCCTGGGTCGAGGGCGATGACATCCAGCAAAGCGTGGATCTGTCGCAGCACCAGGTCTACGAGGCCGACGCCAGCCTGGACGCCGACTTCGGCCCGCTGGTCTCGGCCAATGCCTATCTCGATTCCGAGCCGATGGTCCGGGCGTTGTCCGAGGGCGCGCAGGTGGTGATTACCGGGCGCACCGGCGACCCGTCGCTGGCGCTGGCGCCGCTGATTCATCACTTCGGCTGGACTCGCCATGACTACGACAAGCTCGCGGCCGGCGCGTTAACCGGTCATCTGCTCGAATGCGGCGCGCAAGTCACCGGTGGCTACTTCTACGATCCGGGTTTCAAGGATGTCCCGGATCCGGCCAACATCGGGTTTCCGATCGCCGAAGTCGACGAGCACGGGGGCATCGTGATCACAAAAGCCGCCAACACCGGCGGCATCGTGAACCGGCTCACGGTCAAGGAGCAGTTGCTCTACGAGATCCATGACCCGTCCAACTACATCACGCCCGACGTCACGATCGACCTGACCGGCGTGACAGTGCAGCAGGTCGGCGACAACCGGGTCCAGGTGAGCGGCGTGCGCGGTGGTCCGGCGCCGGTGCGTCTGAAAGTCACCGCCTGCCATGAAGGCGGTTACCTCGGCGAAGGCGAGGTCACGGTGGCGGGCCCCAACTGTCTGGCCCGCGCGAAGATGGCGGCCGAGGTGCTCGGGCAGCGCATGAAAATTCGCGGCCTCGACGTGCGCACACGCATCGATCTGATTGGTGTCGCGAGCGTGCATGACAGCGATGCCGGCACGCTGTGGCATGCCGCGCGCGGTGAGCCGGCCGAAGTGCGGGTGCGACTGGCTGCGGCCGGCGCGCGCGAAGATGATGTCGATCAGGCGGCGCGCGAAGTGCTCGCGCTGCTGTGCTGCGGCCCCGCCGGCAATGGCGGCGCCCGCTGGCGCACCACCGCCCGGATTCGCACGCAGTCCTATCTGGTGCCGCGTGATGCAGTCGCGGTCAAGGTGCACCTGGCAAACGCCTCGGAGCTCGCATGAACACACCACACTCCTCGGGCGGCCACAAAGCCGCCAGCCATGGCGCAGACGCTCTCGTCGAGGTACCGCTGCACGCGGTTGCGCATGCGCGCGCCGGCGACAAGGGAAACCGGCTCAATGTGAGCCTGTTTCCGTACGACGAGTCGCTCTACGACACGCTCGCCGATCAGGTCACTGCAAAGCGAGTACATCAGTTGTTTGCGCACCGAGGCGCCACTGAGGTGCGGCGTTATGAAGTTCGAAGCCTGGCGGGCTTTAACTTCGTGATCGACGATGTGCTCGAAGGCGGCGTCAACGGCAGCCTGAACCTGGACGGGCACGGCAAGACCAACTCGTTTTTGTTGCTGTCGATCACGGTCAAGGTGCCGCAACGCGTGGTGCGTGGAGGATAGTCACCACTTGAACGGAACATCACACCTGACTCCAATCGGACGATCCGAGCGGATGCCCGTCCGGTGTGATTTGTTCTAAAGAGTGGACAGCCCGCTTGGCGAATCCGGGCGACGCAGGTATGTTCCGACTCGGGTGGTGTCTTTCGTGGTCCCGTGCCTTAGGCGCGGTAACCCGCAAGGCCGGACACACGGCTGAGACACCCTTCGACAGACAACAAGGAGACACACATGCAAGCTCATTCGCTGCGCCTTGGCGCGGTGGCCGCTGCCATCGCCCTTTCCGTTGGTACCGCATCAGCCGCCGACGTCAAGCTTCCCCCGAACATTTCCTGGACCGCGTACGGCACCACCTCATCGGGTTACGCGCAATCGGTCGGCCTGGGCAAGATGCTCAAGGAAAAGTACAACGCTGACCTGCGCATCATTCCGGGCAAGAACGACGTGTCTCGGATGGCCCCGATGAAGGCCGGCCAGACCCCGCTGTGCGCCTGCGGGATCGCCGCCTACTTCGCCCAGGAAGGCGTGCTGATGTTCGCCACCAAGGAATGGGGGCCGATGAGCATCTACAACCTGTTCAATAACGTCGGGCGGAACGGTCAGCAGCTGATGACTGCAGCCGACGCGAACATCAAGACACCAGCCGACCTGAAGGGCAAGCGGGTGACCTGGGTCAAGGGTGCCGACGCGCTGAACAAGAATGCCGAGGCGATGCTGGCCTTTGGCGGCCTGACCTGGAAGGATGTGCAAAAGATTGAAGTTCCGGGCTGGGGTCAGTCGATCCAGGCCGTGATCAACGGCCAGGCCGATGCGGCACACGGCAGCACGATCTCCAGCGCCTATGCGCAGCTCGCCGCGTCGCCGCGCGGTCTGTATTTCCCGCCGCTGCCGCATGGTGACGCAGCCGCCTGGGAGCGCGCTCAGACTGTGGCACCGTGGTGGGTCAAGACCAAGGTCACTGCAATGACCAAGGGCGCCAAGAACGAAGGGCCGTTCGAGGGCAACAACTATCCTTACCCGCTGTTCGTCGCGATGAACAACACGCCGGATGACCTCGCCTACGGTCTGACCAAGGCGGTCATGGAGAACTACGAGTCGTTCAAGGAAAACGGCCCGGGCATGGACGGCTACAAGCTCGAGAATCAGGCGCTCGCCTACGTGTTCCCGTACCACCCGGCCTCGGTCAAGTACTTCAAGGAAAAAGGCGTCTGGACCGCCGAGCATGAGAAGAACAATGCGACGCTGATGAAGCGTCAGCAGGTGCTCGCCGATGCCTGGAAGGCGATGATGGCCAAGAACGTGGCCGACGATCAGTTCACCGCCGAGTGGCTCAAGGTACGCGCCGCGGCGCTCAAGAAGGCCGGCATGCCGGTGGTCTTCGAGTAAAGCCTGCGCAGCAATGATGCAACAACGGCCGGCCTGTGCGTCGGCCGTTTTTCCGGCGGTCTTGCCGGAACCCGCACATTCCCCCTGAAGTCGATCCGGAAAGCCCATCATGACCCTGGACGTGACCGCCGGCGAAAAAGCCGCCGAAGCCGCCGAACTGAAGCGTTACCGCAAGGAATCTCCGACGATCCGCCTCTGCGTCCTGCTCGGCGCGGTGCTGTCGGTGTTGCTGTCTGCCTACATGATCTTCGGGCTGGGCAACGTGCTGGGCACCTATGTGCTGCTCGAAACCGAGTATTTCTACCTGATGCTGGCGCTGCTGATTCCGCTGGCCTTCCTGGTCTTTCCGTTCACGCGCGCCACCCAGCATCGGCTGCCATGGTGGGACGCACTGATCGCGCTCGCCGCATTCCTGATTCCGTTGTACTTCGCGGTCAAGGGCGACGCAATTCTGAATGAGGGCTGGGAGTACACCGCGCCGCTGCACGCGAAGGTACTCGCCTTCACCTACTGGGCGGTCGTACTCGAGGCGCTGCGTCGCGCCGGCGGCACTGCCATCTTCGTGATTTCCAGTGTGGTGTCGGTGTATCCGGTGATCTCTCACCTGGCGCCCGGCGTGCTCAAAGGGCAGGCAGTGCCGTTTGAGATCACCGCGGGTTTTCATATTTTCGGGACCGAGAGCCTGCTCGGTATCCCGATGAACGCCTTCGCCAACCTGGTGGTCGGCTTTCTGGTGTTCGGCGTCGCGCTGCAGTACACCGGCGGCGGCGCGTTCTTTCTGAATCTGGCGTTCTCGCTGCTCGGCAAGCGCCGCGGCGGGCCGGCCAAGGTCGCGATTTTCGCATCCGGACTGATGGGCTCGATGTCGGGCAGCGTGATCACCAACGTGCTGACCACCGGCGTGATGTCGATTCCGGCGATGAAGCGCGTGGGTTTTCGGCCGGCGTATGCGGCTGGCGTCGAAGCCTGCGCATCGACCGGCGGCGTGCTGATGCCCCCGGTGATGGGCGCCACCGCCTTTGTGATGGCCACCTTCCTGGAAATCGGCTACGCCGAGATCGTCATCGCGGCGGCGTTTCCGTCGCTGC
>JALRBB010000383.1 GCA_023257915.1 Quisquiliibacterium sp.
CTGCAGCCCTCCTGCGGCGCCTGCTCGAACTGCGGGCCGGGCGTATCGGTCGATCCGGCGCAAGTCACAGTCAGCGCAATCAATCGCAACTTCCCGGGTCGCTCCGGTCCCGGTTCGGTCTGGCTCGCGAGCCCGGCCACGGTCGCGGCCAGCGCGATCGCCGGTCAGCTCGCCTCGTTTGCAGGCTTGCGCCAGAGCTGCGGCGCGAGCGCCGATCAAGACCACACAGACGCGTGAAGCGCCATCGCTGCGGGCGCGCGCGATACCGCGCGATGCCTCACCGCAGCGCGCCATGCCAAGCCCCGCATCGCGACTACGTTGGCGTATGATCGATCGATCCTGAAGGAGCCGATGATGCCGATCGACAAACCCCGCTGCGACTGCTGCGGCCATCCGGGAGGCACCGGTGCCTGCACCTTCCAGTAACGCCGACAGCGCGCTATTGCGCCTCAAAGCCAGCGACGGATTCGTCGCCCCGGCGGCCAGCGTCGACGCCTTGCCCGGACCCCGACCCTTGCCGGTACTGGGCAGCGCGCACCGGCTCAAGCCCGGCAGCACGCATGCGACGCTGGAAAACTGGATCCGCGAATACGGTCCGATGTATCGCTTTTACGCAGGCTCGCGACCACTGGTCGTGATCAGCGACCCGGTGCTGACCGGCGAGATCCTGCGCCATCGCCCCGGCCAGTTCGCACGCGGCGCGCGGCTCACGCAGGCCATCGACGAAATCGGCCTGGGCGGTGTGTTCTCGGCCGAAGGCGAGCGCTGGCGACGGCAGCGCCGGCTCGTGATGCGCGCGCTGACGCCCGAGGCAGTGCGCAATTTCTTTCCGATCATCCGCAGCGTCACCGAGCGGCTGCAGGCGCGCTGGCACGAGGCCGCGCGCAGCGGTCAGGTCATTGACATGCTGCGCGACCTGAAGCGCTATTCGATCGACGTCACCACCTGGCTGTCAATGGGTGTGGACGTCGACACCCTGACCAACGACGACAACCCGCTGCAGGAAGACGTCGAGTTCATGTTCGAGACGCTGGGCCGCCGGTTGTTCAAGCCGGTGCGCTACTGGCGCTGGGTCAAGCTGCCTGCGGACCGGCGCGCCGACATGGTCGGCAAGCGGCTGGCCAAAACGGTCGACGATCTGATCGGCAAGGCACGCGAGCGCATGCAGGCCGATCCGACGCTGCGCGACAAGCCCACCAATATTCTCGAGGCGCTGCTGGTGGCACGCGACGAACCGGGCTCCGAATTCACCGACGACGATGTGCGCGGCAATGTCGCAACCATGCTGTTCGCCGGCGAAGACACCGCGGCCAATGCGATGGCCTGGCTGCTGCTGATTTTGTCGCTCGCGCCGAACGAGGCCGCGCAAGTGACAGCAGAAGCCGATCGCGCGCTCGGTGACGAGGCGGTGCTGTCCGACTTTTCCGCGCTCGACGGGCTGCATTACCTGGAGGCCGCCGCGTTCGAGTCGATGCGCTTAAAGCCGATCGCGCCGCAACTGGGTGCCACGGCGCTGGTCGATTGCGATCTGGCCGGGCTGCGCGTGAACAAGGGGCAAGTGATTCTGATGATGAGCCGTCTGGGCGGACTGGACGAGCACACGTTTGCCGACGCGGAAGAATTTCGCCCGGAACGCTGGCTCGGCGAGCACGCGGAAAGCGCCGACGACACGAAGCGACGCATCTTCCCGTTCGGCGGCGGTCCGCGCTACTGCCCGGGGCGCTATCTGGCGATGGTCGAGATCAAGATGGTTGCCGCGATGGCGATGCACGGCTTTGAGATCACCCCGGACGCCAGCCCCGACACGATCGGCGAGCACTTCACCTTCACGATGGGACCGTCCAAGCTGCCGATGCGGCTGCGCGAGCGCAGCAAGCGCTGATCAGCGCGACTGCACCATCTGCGCCGACAGCGCCTCAATCGAGCGAAACAGCGAGAGCCCGGCAACCGCGGCAACGCCGGCGACCACGAATCCGGCCTGATAATTACCAGTCCAGTCGTGCAGCGCACCGGCCAGCCAGGCAGCCAGCGCACCGCCGGTGCCCATGCCGGTGAGCACAAACCCGTAGACCGTCGCCTGCGCCTCGCCCGGAAACAAGCGCGAGGACAGCACCGCAACCAGCGGGCCGCGCGAGCCTGACACCGACCCGAACAACAGCACAAAGGCGCCGAGCAGGGCTACTCCCGGATACACCGCCAGCAAGCCCAGGCACAGCAGACCCGCCAGCGTACAGCTGTAGGACACGGTGGCCACGATGCGCTCGCCAAAGCGCTCTGCGAGCAGGCCGGCCGCCATCATGCCAACGATGGACAGCACGCCAACCAGCCCATAGACCGATGCTGCCAGCAGTGGCTCGAAACCCGATTCGACCAGGAAGGCTACCAGCTGCACTTGCACCGAGTAGGTGGTGACGCTGGTGAAGAACATCACGCCAAATAGTGCCCAGAAACTGCGCGCCCGCAGTGCGCTGCTCAGGGCCGCGCGCATGCCAATGCGCGCGCGTGGCGGTTTGCGCGCGATCACCTCCGGATCGCCGGCCAGCAGCTTTTTCCAGGGCAGCAGCACCGTCAGCGGCAGCAGCAGAACCGGCGCCAGTGCCAGCCAGCGATACGCGGCACGCCAGTCCGAACCCTCGATCAACCACTGGGTGAGCGGCGAGAAAATCAGCACACCCACACCGAGCGACGCGTACAAAAAACTGATCGCGGTCGGCAGCCTGCGGTCAAACCAACGACTGGCCAGCACCGAGGCCGGCACCATGCCCAGCGCTGACGAGGCAATGCCCGAGAGCACGCCGATCAACAGGTACAGCTGCCATAACGCAGTCGCCTGCGACGCCAGCGCATAGGCGATCGCAAACAAGGTCAGGCCGATTGCATAGCAGGCGCGCGAGCCGACCTTGTCGATCAGCACTCCCGAGAACGGCGCCGCGAACCCGTAGACCAGCATGTAGCTCGAATAGACCGCGGTAACCGCCGCCCGGTCGGACTGGAAGGCCTCGCCCAAGGGCAGCAGAAATACCGCGAAGCTCTCGGCCAGTCCACGGGCGAGCAGGTTCATCAGCACGCCGACGATCAGCACCATGATCGCCAGGCGGCGAAGCTCGCGCGCTGTCGAACCTGGCGCTGATGCCAGACCTGTCATGGTCAGCCCTGCTCCAGCCGCTGGCCGTGCTCGCGCGTCGCGATGAAGCCGACACCCGGCCAGTCTTCCATCGTGACCTGCAGGTTGTAGCGGCTGTTGGCCAGATAGACCGGA
>JALRBB010000441.1 GCA_023257915.1 Quisquiliibacterium sp.
GTCTACTCGAGCGATGAGACTCGCCAGTGGGCGCAGGCTGGTTGCCGCAGTGCCGGCATTGGCTGTCTGGAGTGCAAGCAGCCGGTGATCGACGCGGTGCTGGCCGAGCAGCAAGTGTTTCTGGAGCGCGCCCAGCCCTACTTGGATGATCGTGCGCTGCTGCGCAACATCATCGCCGATGGCTGTGAGCAGGCGCGTAAGCTGGCCCAGGAGACGATGCGCGACGTGCGCGAGGCGATGGGGCTGACGCTCGGTTGAGCGTCGGCGCAAGCGCAAAGCGCATCCGAAACTTCAGTGTTCGAGTGAAGCTCACGGCCCTTCGATGCAGCAATCCGGTCAAGCAAGCCATGCGTTGAGCATCTCTGGCCCATCCCAATGGGTGCAACGCTGGTCGCCGCTGATGCGATCCGGCGGGCGTGCGCTTGACTTCGCCAGCGGTGCGGGGCGCAATCTGCCGCCGCTGCGCGAGCGTGGCTCCCAGATCGTGGCGGCCGATCGCGACGACAAGGCGCTCGCGATGTTGGCGCAAGGCTACCCGGACGTTCAGTGTGTTTGCACCGATCTCGAACATGCGCCTTGGCCGTTTGCCGCGCGCAGCTTCGACACGCTGGTCTGCTGCAACTATCTGTATCGCCCGCGTCTGGATCTTCTCGTCGGATTGCTTGCCCCGGGCGGTGTGCTGATCTACGAGACCTTTGCGCGCGGAAATGAACGCTACGGCAAGCCCTCCAACCCGGCGTTTTTGCTTGCTGAAGGAGAGCTGCTCCGGGTTGCGCGCCGCAATGGACTGGTGACGCTGGGCTATGAGCACGGATTTTCCGGCCCGCAGCGTCCGGCGATCGTGCAGCGCCTGTGTGCAGTGCGTCCGCCCTTTGACGCAGAAACTTATCCGCTGGTCGGCTAGAATCAGGTTTTCCGCAGGAAGATGACCATGTTCAAGGGAAGTCTTGTCGCCGTCGTGACGCCAATGCATGACGACGGGTCGCTCGATCTCGACAGCTATCGCCGCCTCATCGACTGGCATGTTGACGAAGGCACGTCGGCAATTGTCGCCGTCGGTACTACCGGTGAATCGCCCACGGTTGATTTCGACGAGCATTGCGAGCTCATCCGTGTTGCGATCGAACAAAGTGCTGGCCGGGTTCCGGTGGTCGCAGGCACCGGAGGCAACTCCACCCGCGAGGCTATCGAACTGACCGAGTTCGCCAAAAACGCCGGCGCAGCCGCGTCTTTGCAGGTTGTTCCGTACTACAACAAACCAACTCAGGAAGGCCTGTACCGGCATTTCCGTGCGGTCGCCGAAGCGGTTGATCTGCCGGTCATTCTGTACAACGTGCCCGGACGTACCGTGGCCGACCTCTCCAACGACACCACCGTGCGGCTGTCCGAGGTTCCCGGCATCGTCGGCCTCAAGGATGCTACTGGCGATATCCCGCGGGTGTCCGACCTGCTCGCGCGTCTGCCGGCCGACTTCAGCGTGCTGAGCGGCAACGATGACTCCTGCCTGGCCCTGATGGCCATGGGTGGTCATGGCGTGATCTCGGTCACCGCCAACGTCGCACCCGGTCCAATGGCACAGATGTGTGCGGCCGCGCTGGCGGGCAACTGGGCGGATGCGCTCGCGATCAATCGCAAATTGCTGCCGCTGCACCTGAAGCTGTTCGTTGAAGCCAACCCGATCCCGGTCAAGTGGGCGCTGCAGCGCATGGGACGGATCGGCGCCGGTATTCGCCTGCCGATGACTCCGCTGTCCGAGGGGCATCACCAGACCGTGATGGCGGCGTTGACGGCAGCCGGGGTGCTTAGCTGATGAATGCCGTTCCTGCAGGCTGGACCATGCGAGGTCTAACGCTGACAGCGGTGTCGCTTGCGCTGGCGATTTCGGTCGCCGGCTGCTCGACGATCAATGATCTGGCCAGCGGCAACGACGTGATCGATTACAAGTCGGCGGGCAAGCTGCCAAGGCTTGACGTGCCTCCCGATCTGATCTCCCCGCGCGGCGATGATCGCTATGCAATTCCGGAGCGCCAGCAGCGCGAGCGCACCTACTCGGGCTTTCAAAGCGCGAGGGCCTCGGATCGGGTTGCAACCGATCCGCGCGTTCTGCCCACGGTCGACGGGATGCGTATCGAGCGCTCCGGTTCGCAGCGCTGGCTCGTCGTCAACCAGCCGGCCGATCGGCTATGGCCGACGATTCGCGAGTTCTGGCAGGAGTCCGGTTTTTTGATCCAGACCGAGTCGCCGGCTACCGGCATTTTGGAGACCGAATGGGCCGAGAACCGCGCCAAGCTGCCGCAGGACTTTATTCGCAAGACGCTCGGCAAGGTGATGGATTCGCTGTATTCGACCGGCGAGCGTGACCGGTTTCGCACGCGGCTGGAAGCGGTGCAGGGTGGTACCGAGATCTATATCAGCCATCGCGGCATGGTCGAGGTCTATCGCTCCGCGGCGCAAGACAGCACCGTATGGCAGTCGCGGCCGAGCGACCCTGAGCTCGAAGCGGAATTCCTGCGCCGCCTGATGGTCAAGCTGGGCGCCGGCGAAGTCAAGTCCAAGACTCTGATCGCGCAGACCGACAAGCCACAGGAAACTGCCCGTCTGGTTGGTACCGATTCCGGCAGCGGCGGTCTGGAAGTGCGCGAAGGCTTCGATCGAGCCTGGCGACGGATTGGGCTGGCGCTTGATCGTGGCGGTTTTACGGTCGAAGATCGTGACCGTTCGAAGGGCATCTATTTCGTGCGCTACATCGATCCGGAGGTGGCCGGCGGGCAGAAAAAAGGCGTGCTGAACCGCTGGTTTGGCATCGGTAGCGGTGACAAAGGCTCTGCGCAACAGTACCAGGTGGTCGTCCAGGCCAGCGGCGAGAGTTCGATCGTCATGGTTCGCTCCAAGGATGGCCAGACCCCGAGTGTCGACGTCGATCTGCAGACCGCGCGCAAGATTCTCGCGTTGCTGCAGGATCAGCTTAAGCAGTAAGCGGTCGCGTAGCCGACGCGGCCGTCGATGCGGTTCTGCAGCCTGGGAAGCGGCAGCGAGGGAAACGCGCTGCTGATCGAATGCGAGGTCGATTCGCGGGTCGTGCGCCTGCTCATCGACTGCGGATTCGGCATTCGAGAATTCTCCAACCGTCTTGGTCGCCTCGGCCTTGAGCCATCCCAGATCGACGCGATCCTGGTGACCCATGAGCACGGCGATCATATTGGCGGCGCACCGCGTGTCGCGGCCTTTTCAGGTGCGCAGCTGTACATGACCATGGGGACCGCGCTTGCCGGGCTGAAAGATCCGGCGAACGTCCGCTTCACTCCGATTGATTCGCACGCAGGGCTGCAGATCGGCGGGGTGAGCATCGAGCCGGTGCCGGTGCCGCATGATGCGCGCGAACCGGTGCAGTTCGTCATCGACGACGGCAATACCCGGCTCGGTGTGCTGACCGATCTTGGACGCTCGACACCGCATGTGGTGCGCGCGATGAGCAGACTCGATGCGATCGTGCTGGAATGCAATCATGATTCGGCGATGCTCGAGGCGAGCAGCTACCCGCTCTCGCTAAAGCGCAGGATCGCCGGCGACTATGGTCATCTGGCCAATCAGGCGTCTTCGCAACTGCTCTCGCAGATTGACCACAGCCGACTGCGCACCGTCGTCGCCGCGCATCTGAGCCGCAGCAATAATCATCCGGACCTGGCGCGCGAGGCGCTCGCGAGCGCCTGGGGTCAGGATCCGGATCGCATCCTGGTCGCTGACCAGGACGTGGGGCTGGACTGGGTTAGCGCCTGAGCCAGGGCGCTCAAAGACCGAGTGTGGTGGCCGGCAGGCAGGGTTCGGATTCCTGCCAGGCAGTCTCGAAGCGATCGACCGGGGCATTCGCCTGCGAAGGATCGTGCAGCGTGCAGACGCCGCGGGTGGAGTCCGGATGTGCGAGACGTACCGTGTGCGCCGCGTCGACCACAAGAAAGCTGTCGCTGATTCGCACCAGCGCAGGCAGGCGGCGGAATTCGACCCGCGCGGCATGCTCGCGGCGCAGCCGGGCCAGTCGTGGCGCATGGCGCTCGGCCCAGTCGGTTCCTGCGATCAGCACCCGCAGTGTTGCGCCTGCGCTGACCGCCGCGCGCAGCGCGGATGCGGTCTCTGCGTTCTCAAGCGGCCAGTGCTGCAGTGTCGGATCGAGCAGCAACATTGACCGGTGGCACAGCCGGAGCGCCTGCAGCACCGTGTCATGAAACTCGCGCCGGCCGTCGAATGGGATGCGCTGCGCCAGAGTCATCGGAGCGGTTTCCTGCGCGGGCCGACGTCAGATGCCGCGGGCTTTGCATCGAACCGGATCCATCCGGCCTCGAACCAGTCATGCAACAGATCGAGCAGGGCTGGATCGTCCATCCGCTCGGCAAACTCCCGTGGCGCAAGACATCGCTGATCGGCCAGGCGATGCAGCACTGGGCGCCATCCGGATTCCGGCTCGATGCATTCGCCATTGATGAAAAAATCCTTGCCGCGATAGGCGAGACGGCTGCGTCGGTCTGCGCGCAAGCCCTTTCGCGCGACATCCTGTGCGAATGCCGTCCGCGATATCGGATGATCGGTGGTTTCGAACCAGACGTTGGGCTTGGGTTCGGTGAGGAACCGGCCGATGAAGCGTGAAATTGATTGTGCATCCGGCCGCCAGTTCTCGATCCATCCGGACAACTCGCGCTGCATCGCGTCCGGTATGCGGGCCGGACTCGTGGTGGCCTTTACCCCAGGATCGCGAAACCGCGGATCGGTCCCGCGGATCGGAGAGTCGGCACAGTCGGCAAGCCAGGCGTGCAGCAACTCGTGACGCGAGGGGGCACGAAATCCGATCGAGAAGGTCATGCATTCGCCCATCGCGACGCCATCATGCGCCCAGCCGGGGGGCAGATAGAGCATGTCACCGGGTTCCAGAATGGCTTCGTCGCTCGGAGTGAATTCGCGCAGCAGCTTCAGAGGAACTGCATCGCGCAGCGTATTGTCGGCTTGTTTTCCCCAGCGCCAATGGCGACGCCCCTGCGCCTGGAGCAGGAACACATCATAGGAGTCCAGGTGTGGACCGACGCCGCCACCGTCGACCGCGTAGCTGATCATCAGATCGTCGAGCCGGGCATCGGCGATGAAGCGGAACCGGTCCAGCAGCGAGCGGATCGCGTCATCATGCAGGTCCATCCCCTGGAGCAACAGCGTCCAGTGGCGTTTCGCCTCGAGCGGAATCTCGTCCTCGGCGAACGGGCCATGCGCGAGTGACCAGCGTCCGCGCTGCCTGCGGATCAATCGTGACTCGGCCGGGTCTTCTTCGTTATGGGCGATTTCGAGCAGCCGCTGCAGGCTGAGCGGCGACTTGAAATCCGGCAAGGCCTGGCGCACCAGCAGCGGACGTCGCTGCCAGTGGTGGGACATGAAGTGTTTTAAACTGGTCTGGCCCAGCGGCGGCTTGTTTCGCATTAGGAAATTATAGGGAACTGTGATGCTGATCGACGACGACACCTGGGTGACCGTTCGATACCGACTGTTTGACTCGCAAGGCGAGGAGATTGATCCGGTCGAGCGCGAGCTGACCTATCTGCACGGAGGCTATGGCGCGGTCTTTGCGCAGATCGAGCAGGCTCTGCAAGGCCATCCGGTTGGGTTCGGCACCAGTGTCTATTTGCAGCCGGAGGACAGCTTCGGCGACTACGACGCAGAACTGGTCCAGTTGGTGCCGCGCGACGCATTACCCGCGGAACTGGAGATCGGGATGAGCTTCGAAGGGGTCCCTGGCGAGAGCGGCGATGATGAGGACGAACAGCGGATCTACATCGTGACCGACATGGCCGAGGGGGTTGTCGTGCTCGATGCGAACCATCCGCTTGCCGGAATGGCCTTGCGCTTCGATTTGCAGGTGGTCGATCTGCGAGTGGCGACCGATGAGGAGATTGAAAACGAGCGGGCACAGGCGGGCGAAGAGAACGATGAGCACATGCTGATCCGGCCGGTGCGTTCGCATCTGCGTCACGATGGCGACGAGCCTTTCGATGACGAGCCGGAAAGCCCGTTGGGCCCGTCACGCAGGCTGCATTGATTCGCGCAGTCGCTTAACGCCCGAGCGCGGCCTTCAGTTCGTAGAGCAACTCTAGTGCGGCACGCGCACTGAGCTGATCGGGGTCAATCTCGGCAATCCGCTCGATCACTTGACGGGTGCGCTGATCGTCGGGCGCGGCGCGGATTTCCTCGGGTCCATCCGGCGCGTCAAGACTCGTCTGGCCTTCACCGAACAGATCAATCTGCGCATCCTGTTCGCGGGCCCGCGTCTCCAGTGCTTCGAGCAATTGACCCGCCGCGCGAACCACGGGCGGTGGCAGGCCGGCCAGGCGTGCGACCTGCAGGCCATAGCTGCGATTGGCCGGTCCGTCACGCACTTCATGCAGGAAGGCAATGCTGCCGCGATGTTCGGCAGCAGCCAGATGGCGATTGATTGCCTGCGGAAAACGCTCAGCCAGCTGGGTCAGTTCGAAGTAGTGCGTTGCGAACAGCACGAATGAGCGGTTGTGCGAGAGCAGGCGCGACGCGATCGCATGCGCCAGCGCCAGGCCGTCGAAGGTCGAGGTGCCGCGGCCGATCTCGTCCATCAGTACCAGCGAGTGTTCGGTGGCGGCGTGCAGGATCGCTGCGGCCTCCGTCATCTCGACCATGAAGGTCGAGCGTCCGCCGGCAAGGTCGTCCGACGCGCCAATGCGCGTGAAGATCCGGTCGATCGGCCCGAGCCGGCACAAGTCGGCCGGCACGAAGCTGCCGGTGTGGGCGAGCAGAACGATCAGCGCTACCTGGCGCATGTAGGTGCTCTTGCCGCCCATGTTCGGTCCGGTCAGCAGCACGGTGCGGCGCCGGTCGTCGAACACGCAGTCATTGGGCACGAAACGCTCGACGCTGTCTTCGACGACCGGATGGCGGCCGGCGCGAATCTCGATGCCGGGCAGCGCACTGAACTGTGGCTCCACCCAGCCCAGTTCACGGGCACGATCGGCGAAGCAGGCGAGCACGTCGATCGCACCGAGCGCACGACCGATGCGCTGCCAGGCCTGTACCGACGGCGCCAGCGCGTCTAGCAACTGTTCGTAGAGTTCGCGCTCGCGGGCCAGCGCACGTTCGCGGGCGGACAGGGCCTTGTCCTCGAAGGCCTTGAGCTCCGGGGTGATGTAGCGCTCGGCGTTCTTCAAGGTCTGGCGACGGCGGTAGTGCTCCGGGACCCGATCGGTCTGGCCATTGCTGACCTCGATGTAAAACCCGTGCACATTGTTGAAACCGACCTTCAGGTTGGCGATGCCGGTTTGATCGCGCTCTTGCTGCTCCATCTGCGCGAGATGCGCATCGCAGTTCTCGTCGATGGCACGCAGTTCGTCGAGTGTCAGATCATGACCGCTGCGAAACACGCCCCCGTCGCGAACCAGTGCAGCGGGCTCATCGGCCAGCGCGGCCGCCAGCAACAGCGTCTGGGCGGGCGGCGGTGCGAGTTCGGCAAGTTCATCGCCGAAAAGCTCGCCTTGCGGATCGATCGTGCGCAGCCAGCTGGCGATTTCGTCCACGGATGCGCAGGCATCGCGCAATGCGGCCAGCTCGCGCGGACGCACCGAGCGCAACGCGATCCGTCCGGCAATGCGCTCAAAGTCGACGCTTTTCGCCAGCATCCGGCGCAGCGGGGTCGGATCCGCCTGCAGCAGCACTCCGACCTGACGATGGCGTATTGCCGCATCGGCTTGCCGGCGCAATGGCAGTTGCAGCCAGCGACGCAGCATGCGCGCGCCGGCGCTGCTCGCGCAGCGGTCCAGCACCGACAGCAGGGTCGGCGCAGACTCGCCGCGCAGGGTCTCGACAAGCTCCAGGTTGCGCCTGGCCACCGGATCGACGATCAGGTAGTCGTCACCGTGATGCACCTTCGGCGCTTGCAGATGGGATGGCGAGATGCCCTGCGTGCGTCCCACGTAGTCGAGCAGTGCGCCAAGCGCGCCAAGCGCATCGGGCACCTCGTTAACACCGAAGGCGTCCGGGTCTGCGACCTGCAGCAACTCGGTGAGCGTACGCCGGGCACGTTGCTCGTCGAATTGCCAGTCAGCCACGCGGGCGACCGGCGCCTGCGGTGCGGTCGGACGCCCCTCGTCGAGCCAGCCCGGAATGGCGCTGAGGTCCACCGAGTCCGGTAGCACCAGTTCGGCAGGTCGCAGTCGGTCGAATTCGGCGATGAACTGCGCCGGCGCCATTTCAGCGAGCCAGCATTCGCCACTGGCCACGACCATCCAGGCCAGACCCAGTCGCCGGTTGCCCGGCTTGACCGCCAGCAACACCCGGTCATCGCGTTCCGGCAGTAGCTGTGCATCCGTGATCGTGCCCGGTGTGACGATGCGAACCACCTTGCGCTCGACCGGCCCCTTGGACAGGGCAGGGTCGCCGATCTGTTCGCAAATCGCCACCGATTCACCCAGGCGAATCAGACGTGCCAGGTACTGCTCGGCCGAGTGCACCGGCACGCCAGCCATCGGGATCGGTTGCCCGGCGGAGGTGCCACGGCGCGTCAACGTGATGCCGAGCAGGGGCGCTGCCTTCTCGGCATCGTCATAGAACAGCTCGTAGAAATCCCCCATCCGGTAGAACAGCAAGATGCCGGGCTGCTCTGCCTTGATGCGCAGGTACTGCTGCATCATGGGAGTGTGCGCGGACAGCGAGGCCGGGTCGAATTGGGATGTGTCACTCACGATTCAATCTCGGTTCGTCGACGTCGCAGTGTCGACCGAGGTCGTGCGCTTCCAGAACTGGCTGAACGAAGCGCAAGCTCGGCCAGGATTGTCCAGCAAACGCGGCTCTTCGCTGGTCTGCACGCTGGCTATCGCGAACAATTCGCGATAGCTCGGATTATGCGTGGCACGGGCCTTCAGTTCGCGCCCGCGCAGGCGCAAGCCAAGTTCCTGCTGCGTTCCAACAAGCAGTTGGTCGCACAATGCGGCCATCCGTTCGCCAACGAAGGTCCAGCGACGTGCCGACCAGGGATGTCGGGCGTGGAAATCCAGTTCGATGATGCCCACCCTGCGCTCGCTGGTGCGCGCGAGCGACCAGGGGTGCACCAAGTGCAGGGTCTCGTCGTTCAATTCCGCGCTCGCATCGCCAAGTTGTTCCGGCGGCGCTGCAAGCAGCGCCGGTTCGGCCACCTTCGGAGCATTGTCACTGTCCGGTCCAAGATCCGTTTCGCCCTGAGCCAGCGCCAGCAACTCGTCGTAACTGCGGTCGATGGCGCTGTGCGGGCTTGCCCATTCGGGCGCATAACGCGCCACGTTGGCCGAATCAAACACATAAGGCTTACCGGTCAACGTGCCGGCGACCCACTGCCAGGACAGGTGGTTGGACGCCAGATCGCCGTCCAGCAGGTGCCCGTACATCCAGTCCGCACCGGCGCGCCAATGCACTTTGCGCAGGTGCACCGCATACGACGCCAGCCACATCCGGGCATGGTTGTGTAGGTAGCCGGTGGCATAGAGCGTGCGGACCGACTGGTCGATCACCGGAATTCCGGTGGCGCCTTGGCGCAGGTCGTCCGGTACCGTCGAGCGATAGTCGCGCCCCGGGGGCGGACGCAAGTCCGTGAAGATCTGGTCGCCAAGGCGGGACCACAGATGCTGGAAATACTCACGCCAGCCGAATTCGTAGACGAGCTTGTGCTGCATCGGGAGTGGATGTCGCTGCCGCAGGCGGGTAACGACATCGGGCACGCTGACGAATCCATGGGTCAGGTAGGGCGAGAGCCTGGTCACCTGTCCGTGCAAATGATTGCGGGTTCGGACATAGGCATCCGGCTCGATCGCTGCAATCCGCGCTTCGCAGGCCGAGTCGGTCGGCTCGAAGAGATGGCGATCCAGGGCGAAAGCGCGGTCCGCTACCAAGGGATCGCCTCACCGTGTTGGTCAAACAGTCCGCCGGAGTCGGATGGCTGAAGTCGACCGATCACCGACAAGAGTTCCTGAGTTGCGACTGCCGGCGCGCGCACCTGCAGACCGGATTTCTGGAAGGGCGAGCTCAGCGCGGTGTCGACGGTTCCCGGATGCAGCGCAACGCAGATCGCCTCGGGGCGTTTGCGGCGCAATTCCACCGCGGCAGTACGCACGATCTGGTTCAGTGCCGCTTTGGAAGCGCGGTAGCTGTACCACCCACCCAGCCTGTTGTCGCCGATGCTGCCGACCCGCGCCGACAAGGTGACAAAGACGCTGCGACCGTGCATCGGCATCAGCGGCAGGAAGTGCTTGATCAGCAAGGCCGGACCCACCGCATTGATCGCAAACGCGCGCAGCATGCCGGCCATGTCGATCTGATTCCAGGACTTCTCCGCGATGCAGCCATCGCCCTGTAACACGCCGGTCGCATCGATCATCAGTCGGGGAGTCAGCCCACTGTCACGCACCTGACGGGCTGCGGTCGCGATCGTTGTTTCGTCGGTCAGATCAAGACCGGGTGAATTGCTCCGGGAAAAGCGAAACACCCTGGTAAAGCTGCCCTGCGCGTCGAGCGCTTCCGACAAGGCCATGCCGATCCCGCCGCTCGCGCCGAACACGATCGCCGCGCCTGGGCTTGCGTCTAGGTCGGCGGCGTGATCCGTGGAATTCGTCTCGTGCAAGCCAGGCCTCCGTGTCGATCGGCGATTTGCAGGCGAGAGCACGTTCGTCGTGCTCGCACAGACGGGTGACGAAGCGCGGCCCTGTGCTGTCAGCCCGAGCGTTTGCCGAGCAAGCCGAGCATCGCGACAAAGATCTTGGGCGTGGCCGTCACGACCTGACCACTGAAGATGTAGTCGGATTCGCCCGAGAAATTGCCGATCAGACCGCCGGCTTCGGAGATCAGCAGACTGCCCGCGGCAATATCCCAGGGCGCCAGGCCGAACTCGAAGAAGGCGTCATAGCGCCCGCACGCGACATAGGCCAGATCAAGGGCTGCAGCGCCCGGGCGACGCACTGCGGCAGCGCGCTCGGTCACCAGCTTGAACATCTTCAGATAGT
The DNA here is from genome assembly GCA_023257915.1 of Quisquiliibacterium sp. Taxonomy (GTDB): domain Bacteria; phylum Pseudomonadota; class Gammaproteobacteria; order Burkholderiales; family Burkholderiaceae_E; genus Quisquiliibacterium. The sequence goes on from JALRBB010000441.1 coordinate 11,022, forward strand.
CGTCAATATGATCGATCTGCCGGTATGGAAAGCCGGTACCGACCAGCGCCTCGTCGATCTTGGTGCGTTTGGAGACGCGGATCCGACGGTCGTTCAGGAACGCCCCGCGGCCCTTGGACGCGGTAAACAGTTCATCGCGCGTCGGATCGTAGATCACTGCCTGCGTGACCACGCCGCGTTGCATCAACGCGATCGAAATCGCGTATTGCGGGAATCCGTGGATGAAGTTCGTGGTGCCGTCCAGCGGATCGATGATCCAGATGTTCTCGGCGTCTTGCACCGCAGCGGACTGCTTGTCAGCGGTGTGTCCGGACTCTTCGGCAAGGATGGCGTGGTCGGGGTAGGAGCCGAGCAGGGTCTCGATGATGGCCTGTTCGGAGGCGTGATCAACCTCGGTGACGAAATCGTTGCGCTGCTTGCGTGCGATCTGCAACTGGTCGAGATCGACGCTTGCGCGATTGATGATCCGTCCGGCGCGGCGCGCGGCACGGACCGCGACGGTGAGCATCGGGTGCATGGTAGAACCTGGGGGAAAACGAGTATTTTACGGGATCGCCGCCAGCGATGTCCGGCTTGTGCCGCACAGCTGGCTTTCGGTGGCCGATCTGTCATGACGGCGAACGCCGATGCCCTCCACCCGACTCCCCTTTGATGACGACAAAACCCCTGCATCAGCCAAATCCCGAACCGCTTCGACGCGTGAGTGTGGTCCTGGTGCAGCCCAGTCACCCGGGTAACGTTGGCGCGGCGGCGCGCGCGATGGGCGTGATGGGCTTGCGCCAGTTGGTGCTGGTCGATCCGAGAGACCCGCAGGCGGCAATGCATCCCGAGGCGATTGCGTTCGCCAGCGGCGCCACGGATCTGCTTGCGACGACCCGTGTCGTTCCGACGCTGGAGCAGGCGCTCGCGCAGGTGTCGCTGGCGATCGCCGTCAGCGCAGATCCCCGTGAATTTGGTCCATTACCGCTGACGCCGGAGGACGCTGCCCAAGCCGTACTCGGCGAACTGGCGGCCGATCCGGGACATGCGGTCGCACTGGTGTTTGGCACCGAGCGCACCGGGCTGTCGATCGAGCAGGTCTCGCGCTGTCAGTTGCTCTGCTCGATTCCCGGCGAGCCTGGTTATCACTCGCTGAACCTGTCGCAGGCGGTTCAGGTGATCAGCTATGTGCTGCGTCGCGCCGCCTTGCACACGAGCGACGCATCAGGCGAGGGCAAGCGTGGAGATCCGCCGCAGGGCTTCAGCCCGCATGCCAGCCAGGCAGCAATCGAGGCGATGTTCGAGCATTTGCAAAGAGCGCTGGTTGCGATCGGGTTTCTCGATCCCGCCCATCCGAAGAAGTTGATGCCCAGGCTGCGCCGGCTGTTCGGACGAACCCGGCTGGAGACCGAGGAGGTCGATCTGTTGCGCGGAATCTGCAAGATGACCGAGCAGGCCGGGCAGGCCAATCCGCCCCGGTGGCTGGCCGAGCGTGAGACAGGGACGCACGCACCGCCGGCAAGGTCTTCGCCCAAGCCGTAAAATTCAGGAAGTGCCTGTGCACGGATTCCGGAGTAGCTGAATTGAGTCTTATCGAAGGTCTGCGCGAGGATATCGCCAACGTGATGCACAAGGACCCTGCTGCGCGTTCGCGCTTGGAGGTGGTCTTTTGCTACCCGGGCTTTCATGCGATCGCAATTCATCGGCTGGCCAGTCCACTGTTTCGCAAAGGGTTCTTCGTGCTCGCACGCTGGTTGTCGCATCTTGCGCGCTGGCTGACCGGGATCGAGATTCATCCGGGCGCCACGATCGGTCGTCGGGTGTTCATCGATCACGGGATGGGTGTGGTCATCGGCGAGACGGCGCAGGTCGGTGACGACTGCACGATTTATCAGGGAGTCACCCTGGGCGGCACCGCGCTGGAGCGGGGCGCCAAGCGCCACCCGACGCTCGAGCAGGGCGTGGTCGTCGGCGCGGGCGCAAAGGTGCTCGGCCCGTTCACGGTCGGTGCCGGGGCGCGCGTCGGCTCAAACTCGGTGGTCATCAAGGCAGTGCCGGCGGGTGCCACCGCGGTCGGTATTCCGGCGCGGGTGATCGTCGAGGACGACGCACGACGCCGAGAAGAGCAGGCGGAGCGGATGGGTTTTTCTGCCTACGGTCTGACCAAGGACGTCAACGATCCGCTGGCTACGGCACTGCACCGCTTGATCGACCATGTCGCGGAACAGGATCGGACGATCGAACAGTTGCAGGCCGCGCTCGCCAGGCTCGGGGCGCGCGTCGAAGAGCATGTCGAACCGTTGGATGCCGGCAAGCTGAACCAGATGGTCGATTAAACCGGGCGGGGTCAGTCCCAGTTTCCGAGCCGGCGCATCTCGCCGGCAAGCGCCAACAGCATGCCTGCTCGACCGCTGCGTGCATCCCAGTCTGGCAGCACCCAGCGCAGCGTTCCGGCACCGGCCGGCTCGAGATGCCTGGCTGGGCGATGGGTATGTCCGTGGATCATCTGCGCCGCGCCAGCGTCATGCATCGCATCGCGAACGGCCTTGGCATTGACGTCCATCAGTGCATCGAGCTTGTCACTTTTTTCCCGCTGGCTCTGCTCGCGCATTGCGCGCGCGAGCGATTGCCTGTCGGCGAGCGGCTGCGCGAGAAACGCCTGTTGCCAGCTCACGCTTCGGGATTGCGCGCGAAACGCCTGATAGCGGGTGTCATCGACGCACAGCAGATCGCCGTGCGAGAGCAGGGTGCTCACCCCAAAGAGACTGATCCGGCAGGGGTCGGGCAACAGGCTCGCCCCGGCCCGCGCTGAGTAGCAGGCCGGCTCGAGCGCTTGCGGGCTGGGCTTGAGGACAGCGGCGGGCGGCGGGCGCGGCACATCGAGAAGAAAATCCCGATTGCCACGCATCAGGTATACCTTCAGACCGGCGCCGGAGAGCCGCGCGAGGGCGTGCAGCAGTTGTTGCCCAACCGCACTGTCGTCATCGTCTCCGACCCAGGCCTCGAAGAGGTCGCCGAGCAGGAACAAGTGGGTGGCTCCCGGCGCCTCGCGCGCAAGCATCTCGAAGAAAAGGCGTGCGGTCGCCGGGTCGTGATCATCCAGATGGATGTCAGAGGCGAACAGACCCCGGTCATTTCCGCCGAGTGTGATCACGTCGACGCGCCTTGCCGCGCCAGCCAGTCGGGCAGCCGAATCCGACTTAGTTGCCCAGCACGCTGACCGATTCGATCGTAACCGGATCCTTCGGAACGTCCCGGAACGGACCGTTCGATGTGGTTGGCACCGCGCGGATCTTGTTCACCACTTCCATGCCCTTGACGACCTTGCCGAACACCGCATAGCCATGACCATCCGGTTGCGGATGATTCAGCCCATCGTTGTCGACCGTGTTGATGAAGAACTGGGCGGTGGCCGAATCCGGATTGGCGGTGCGGGCCATCGCGATCCAGCCGGTGTCGTTACGCAGTCCGTTACGCGACTCGAGCACGATCGGGGCGCGGGTCGGCTTCTGGCCGAAGTTCGGCGTACCTGCTTTGTAGAAGTCGGCGCTAAAGCCACCGCCCTGGATCATGA
>JALRBB010000496.1 GCA_023257915.1 Quisquiliibacterium sp.
GCGCATGACCGAGGCGCAGTTCGACCAGGTCATCGCGGTTAACCTGAAGGGCGTCTTCGAGTGCGCGCAGGCGGTGGCCGCGACGATGATCGAGCAGCGCGCCGGCGTGATCATCAATGCCTCGTCGGTGGTCGGCCTTTACGGCAATTTCGGCCAGACGAACTACGCAGCGGCCAAGGCGGGCGTGATCGGGTTTTCGCAGACCTGGGCGCGCGAGCTCGGTCCGCACGGTGTACGTTCGGTCGCGGTCTGTCCGGGTTTCGTGCAGACCCCGATCCTGGACACGATCCCGGAGAACGTGATGCAGGCGCTGCTCGAGAAAGTGCCGCTTGGCCGGCTGGCCAAACCGGAGGAAATCGCGAGCGTCTATGCGTTTCTCGCCTCCGACGACGCGAGCTACATCAATGGTGTGGCGATCGAGGTTTCCGGCGGAATCATGATGTGAGCCGCCTGACGGTGGCCTGCCGTCAGGACGAGACCAGTAGCACCAGTCCGGCGACCATCAGCACGATGCCGGCGGTCTCGCGGTTCGAGGTGCGCTGCGCGAACAGCTTGCGCGAAGCGGCCTGGGCGAACAGGATCTCGACCAGTCCGAGCGTACGAACCGCGGCTGCCGTCTGCAGCGAAAACGCGAGGAACCACATCTGCGAGGCCACCGCACCGGCCAGGCCGGCGATCAGCGATGGACGCCATGCTTGCAGGATCTCGCGCAGCACCTTGCGGTCGCGGGCCAGCAGCCAGCCGGTCAGCAACGCGGTCTGGATCGCCAGGCCGCTGGCGAGCGTGAAGGTCGAGCGCACGTAGAACGGGGCGTCACCGACGTCGAGGATCGCGCCCCGGAATCCAACCGCCGACAGTGCAAAGACTGCGCCCGAGCCGATGCCCAGCAAGGTCGGGCGCAGCTGTCCGGCCATCGAACCACCCGCTGCCGCGGCTGGCGAGCCGGTGCTGGCGGCGCCGGAGCGCGCAGGCAAGGACATCAGCAGCACCCCGGCGGTGGCGATGCCGATCGCGCTCAGCGCCCGCCCGCTCAGGATTTCACCCAGAAACAGGAAACCGAAACCGGCGATCAGTACCGGTTCGGTCTTCACATAGGCGATTGCGACGATGAAGGCCCGGTCTCGCATCGCGGCCAGCATCAACGCGGTGGCAGTGATCTGTGAGACCGCGCCGAACACCGTCCAGGCAAGCCAGCTCCACGAGGGCTCAATGCCATCAAGGCCGAAGATCAGCGTCACCACTGCGAGAAAGAGCAGGCCGAACGGCAGTCCGTATAAAAAGCGGACGTGGGTCGCGCCGAGCGTGCCCAGTCTTTCGGTCAGGCTTCGTTGCAGCGCATTGCGCGCTGTTTGGGACGCGGCAGCGCCCACCGTGAACAGAGCCCAGAGCCAGCCGGTAGGGTCCACTTGAAGCCTCTCGCGAATGCGCGCTGGCCGTCGAGCCAAGCTTGGATTGGGCGAGTGCCGCCCGGGTCGGCCGCTATTCTAACCAGTGCCGGCGCTTGGGGCGGTCCGTATAATTCGCCGAACATGACCAACGTTCTATTTGAAGAAGACGGCGGCCTGAAAGCGGGTTCGGTGCTGTCCGAAGCCGGGACCAGCCTGCAAGTCGAGCACGCCAGCGGCAAGCGCAGCAAAGTCAAGGCGGCCTACGTGTTGCTGCGCTTCGATTCGCCAGCGGCCACCGAGCTCTTGCCAGCCGCCCAGACGATGTCCGAGGACATCGACACGAACTTTCTGTGGGAGTGTGCGCCTCAGGACGAGTTCGGTTTCCAGGATCTTGCGGCCGAGTATTTCGGCAAGTCCACCGCACTCGAGGCCACCGCAGTGCTGCTGCGGCTGCAAGGCTCGCCGATTCACTTTCATCGCAAGGGGCGAGGTCGCTTCCGCCCGGCACCGGCCGAAACCGTGCGTCTCGCGCTGGCTGCTCTGGAGCGTCGTCGTCAGCAGGAACTCGCGGTCGAGCAATACGCGACGCAGATGACCGAAGGCGTGCTTCCCGAGCCGATTGCGGCACGGGCGGCGATGCTGTTGGTGCGACCGGACAAGCAGTCGATCGAGTTTAAGGCGCTCGAACGCGCCAGCGAGCTGACCCACAAGCTTGCCGATCGGCTGCTGATGGAGCTCGGTGCGTTCGAATCGTCCCGTGCGTTGCACCTGGAACGCTTTTGTACCGAGTTCTTCGGGCGCGGCGTTGATTTTCCGGATCTGCCGCCGGCGCAGCCTCCGGCGATCGACTTGCCGGTCGCCGAGGCGCAGGCCTTTTCAATTGACGATTCGACCACCACCGAGATCGACGACGCCTTGTCGGTGTTGCGTCTGCCTGATGGCCGGCTGCGTGTCGGCGTGCATATCGCGGCACCGGCGCTGGGCATTCCGATCGGGGGGCCGGTCGATGCGATCGCGCACGACCGGATGTCGACCGTCTACATGCCGGGTCAGAAGATCACGATGCTGCCCGAGGCGACGATCCGTCCGTATTCCCTGGATGCCGGCGGACTGCGACCAGCCTTGTCGTTGTACGTCGATCTTGACGAGACCGGTACCGCGATCGTCAATCGGTTTTCTCGCACCGAACTGGTCCACATCGCCGAAAACCTGCGCCACGATCTGCTCGACGAGATTGTCACCGAGGCAGCACTCGTCGATACGCAGGCGCCAATTCCGTTTGCCGAGGAACTGCGCGCGCTGTGGCACCTGACGCTCGCCTTGTCGGCGCAGCGCGAGCGGGTGCGTGGCAAGCCAGAGCCGCGCTTTCGCACCGATTTCACGTTCTATGTCGATGGCGAGGACGTCCGCATCGTGCAGCGCCGCCGCGACGCCCCGCTGGACCGGATCGTCGCCGAGATGATGATTCTGGCCAACAGCGAATGGGGCCGATTGCTGGCGGATCATGCCACTCCCGGCGTGTATCGATCGCAGGCGGCAGGGCGGGTGCGCATGAGCACCCATCCGCTCGCGCACCAGGGCCTGGGGGTTGAGCAGTACACCTGGTCAACCTCGCCGCTTCGCCGCTATGTTGATCTGACCAACCAGCGCCAGATCATCGCGCTGCTGGCCGGTGAAAAGGCGCCTTACAGCAACAATGATGCCGATCTGTTCTCGATCATCTCGGCCTTTGATGCGCGTCATGCGGCCTACGGCGAGTTCCAGACGCGGATGGAGCGTTTCTGGTGCCTGCGCTGGGTTGCCGCGCAGTCATTGCGTCGGGCCCAGGCAGTCGTCGTGCGCGACGACCTGGTGCGACTGGTCGATGCGCCGCTCTATCTGCGACTGGCCGATCTGCCCACGCTGGCTCCAGGCCGCCGCATCGAAATCGACATCCTGTCCACCGACGAGATCGACCTGTCTGCGCAGGCACGTTACGTCGGACTGGCCGAAACGCCGGCTGCCGGCGCGCCTGGCCTGACTGCCGACGAGGCGGCCGAGGCGGAATTCGCCGAATAGGAGGGCGGCGATGCATGCGTTGCCGAGTCTGCGCATGCCGCGCTTGTCACCGCCCGTCGCCTGGCTGCGCGATCCGCTGTCGATTGGTGTGATCGTCTCGCTGCTGCTGCATGCGCTGCTGCTGGCACTGAAGTTCACGCCACCCGAGCCGATGCGCTTTGCGCCGACCGATTCACGGCTGGAGATCGTGCTCCTGAATGCCCAGACCCGGGATCGCCCGTTGAAGGCCGAGGTCCTGGCCCAAGTCGACATGACGGCGGGTGGCGAGCGCGACACCGGTCGTGCGCGCTCGCCGCTGCCGGCGCTTGATCGGGTTGCCGACGGCGTGGATCTGCGCGAGCAGCGGCGCCGC
>JALRBB010000500.1 GCA_023257915.1 Quisquiliibacterium sp.
GGGGTTGGAAAGCTGGAATTCGAATTGTGACGTTTCCGGCCGTTGGATCAGCCGGCGATGGGAGTGCCGTGGGTCACCTTGAAAGTGCCCTAAAAGTGGTTTTCGAATGCTTCCTTCGACGAGACCCAATCCTCGGCGAGCTCGGGCAGGATGTGCAAACCTGGCGCAACGATGAGATCTCGATCGAGCATATCGAACAGCTGGCGCCCGAGCGCATCGTGATCTCCCCGGGGCCGTGCACCCCGAACGAGGCCGGCATCTCGGTGCCGCTGCTGCAGCATTTCGCCGGCAAGCTGCCGATCCTGGGAGTGTGCCTCGGGCATCAATCGATCGGTGCCGCCTTTGGCGGGCGCATCGTTCGCTCTCGTGAAGTCATGCACGGCAAGACATCACCGGTCGAGCACACCTCGGTTGGCGTGTTTCGCGGCCTGCCGTCTCCGTACACCGTCACCCGTTATCACTCGCTGGCGATCGAGAGGACCAGCTTGCCGGAGTGTCTGGAGGTGACCGCCTGGACCGCCGACGGCGAGATCATGGGTGTACGCCACCGAGAGTTCGCGATCGAAGGGGTGCAGTTTCACCCGGAGTCGATTCTCACTGAACACGGCCATGCGCTGCTGAAGAATTTCCTGGAGGCTTGAAGATGCCGATTACCCCGCAGGAGGCACTGACCCGTTGCATCGAGCATCGTGAAATCTTTCACGACGAGATGCTCAAGCTGATGCGCATGATCATGGGCGGCGAGATGTCGCCGGTGATGATGGCCGCGATCCTTACCGCGCTGCGCGTCAAGAAAGAGACCATCGGCGAGATCAGTGCGGCGGCCCAGGTGATGCGCGAGTTCGCCAACAAGGTGCAGGTCGATGGCGGCCCGCACTTCGTCGACGTGGTCGGCACGGGCGGCGATGCATCGCACACCTTCAATATTTCTACCGCGTCGATGTTCGTGGTTGCGGCCGCTGGCGGCACCGTCGCCAAACACGGCAATCGCGGAGTTTCCTCCAAATCCGGCAGCGCCGACGTTCTCGAGGCGCTTGGCGCGAACATCATGCTCAGTCCGGTCCAGGTTGCCGAATGCATTCGCGAACTGCGCCTGGGTTTCATGTTTGCCCCAAACCATCATCCTGCAATGAAGAACGTCGCCCCAGTGCGGCGCGAGCTTGGTGTACGCACGATCTTCAACATCCTGGGTCCGCTGACCAATCCGGCCGATGCGCCGAACATCCTGATGGGAGTGTTCCATCCTGACCTGGTTGGCATCCAGGTTCGCGTGCTGCAGCGCCTTGGCGCCCGTCATGCGATGGTCGTCTACGGCAAGGACGGCATGGATGAAATTTCGCTGGGCGCCGCGACGATGGTTGGCGAACTGAAGGACGGGCAGATCAGCGAATACGAGATCCACCCGGAGGACTTCGGTCTGTCGATGGTCAGCAATCGGGGCTTGAAGGTTGCCGATGCCCTGGAGTCCAAAGAGATGGTGCTCGAGGCGCTTGGCGGCAAGACCGGAACGCCGGCTGAAATCGTGACGCTGAATTCGGCGGCTGCCCTGTATGCAGCTGACGTGGTCGCGTCGATCGACGAAGGTCTTGAACTCGCCCGCAAGACGATCGCATCGGGTGCCGCACGCGCCAAGCTCGATGCGTTCGTGCAGTTCACGCAGAAGTTTGCTGCCTGAGGAGCGATCGGTGGCCGATATTCTCGAACGCATCATCGCGGTCAAACACGACGAGATCGCCAAGGCTCGGCAGCTGCTTGATGATGCGGCGATCCGCGCTCGCGCTGAGCAAGTCAATCGGCAGTCCGGCCAGGAGCCACGCGGCTTCGAGCGTGCGATGCGCAGCGCGATCGCCGCCAGTCGCGCTGCGGTGATCGCCGAAATCAAGAAGGCCAGTCCCAGCAAGGGGGTATTGCGAGAAGACTTTGATCCGGCGCAGATCGCCCGCAGCTACGAGGCCGGCGGAGCCGCCTGCCTGTCGGTGCTGACTGATCGTCAGTTTTTCCAGGGAGCCTCGGAGTTTCTGGTTGCTGCGCGAGCCGCTTGCTCGCTGCCTGTGCTGCGCAAGGATTTCATCGTCGATCGCTATCAGGTCTACGAGGCCCGGGCGATGGGCGCCGACTGCATCCTGCTGATCGTTGCGGCGCTCGATGATCCGACGATGGCCGATCTCGAAGCTTGCGCGCATGCGCTCGGCATGGACGTTCTGGTCGAGGTGCACGACGGCACAGAACTCGACCGAGCGCTGCGCTTGCGCACGCCGCTGGTCGGGGTGAACAACCGCAACCTTCGTAACTTCGAGGTCACGCTGCAGACCACCCTAGGGTTGCTACCGCGCATGCCGGCCGACCGGCTGGTGATCACCGAAAGCGGCATCCTGTCGGCTGACGACGTGACCAGGATGCGCTCCGCGAACGTGCATGCCTTTCTGGTCGGCGAGGCGTTCATGCGAGCCGACGATCCAGGGCAGGCGCTGGCGCGGATGTTCGGCTGACGACGCGATCTCGCGGAGCGCGGTTGCAGCCTGAGCGCCCTGCTCAGTTCAGCCAGGCCTTGCGAAATCGCGCGCGTGCCGCCGACGGTTTCGCCTGTGCGATCAGCTTGGCTTCGAGTCCTTCGGGCGCGTCCAGTTCCAGCTCGAACTCCATCAGCTCGTCGCGGCGAAACGCATGCACCCGTACGCGTTCGCCAGTCTGACGACGCTCGAGCATCGCTTTCAGGTTGCGGTCGTCGATACGCAAGCCGTCCAGCGCGACCAGCAGATCGCCGGCCGAAAGACCAGCGCGATGCGCCGCTCCGCGATGCATCGCGCTGCTGATGACGAGTTCTGCGTTGCGCACCGACAGTCGGGCGCCGAGCATCGCCTCGCGCCGGTTGCCAGGCTTGCGCTCGATCGAGATCGCCGCATGCTCGAGCAGTCCAGCTAACGGCAACTCATCGGTGCCATACGCCCAGCGCGCGATCTCATCGTCGAGATCCAGCCCGGTCGCCTCGAGCAGCAGTTCGCTGAAACCCGCCTCCGGCAGGCCGTGCCGCTCGCTGGCATCGTTTGCGCCATATCGCCGCCACAGCGCACGCATCACGTCGTCCAGCGAGCGACGCGATCCGGTGCGCTGGCGAATCGTCAGGTCCAGGCAAAGCGCGACCAGCGCCCCTTTCGTGTAATAGCTGACGATCGCATTCGGCGCATTCTCGTCCTGACGGTAGTACTTGGTCCAGGCATCGAAGCTGGATTCGGCGACGCTTTGCAGCAGTCGTCCTGGGGTTCGTGCCACCTGGGAAATCGTCGCGGCGAGAGCGCTCAGATAGTCCTGCTGCGAAATGACGCCGCTCCTGAGCAGCATCAGATCGTCGTAATACGACGTAAAGCCCTCGAAGATCCACAGCAGGCTGGTGTAGTTCTCGCGGTCCAGGTCATACGGCACGAAGACATGAGGCTTGATCCGCTTGACGTTCCAGGCATGGAAGTACTCATGGCTGGCGAGTCCGAGAAAGCGGCGGTATCCGTCGCTCATCTCCTTCATGCCGGAATAGGGCAGGTCTGCGCGCGCCGCGATCAGCGCGGTACTGCTGCGGTGCTCCAGCCCGCCATAACCGTCGCCGACGACTGTGGTGAGAAACAGATACTGGTCGAACGGCGCCTTGCGGCTTCGCGGTTCGAACAGTCGAATCTGCGCCTCGCATATCCTGGCAAGATCTTTCGCAAGTCGCTGTGCATCACAGTCATGCCGTCCGGTGATCGTCATCGCATGAGGCACGCCCGTCGCCTCGAAGGTGATCTTCGTGAACTGTCCCATCTCGACCGGGTGATCGATCAGTTCGTCATAACTGGCAGCGCCATAAGTGCCGAATCCCCAGCGCTTGGCGTCGACGCGCCGCAGAGTCGTCGCGACCTGCCAGTCGATGCATGCGGCCTCGGCAGGTGGGAGGATCTCGACGGTGCAGGGCTCGTGCTCAAGCCCTTGCAGGCGCAGAAATACGCTGGTCCCGTTGAAAAATCCGTGCGTCGCGTCCAGGTGCGCACCCCGCACCGACAGATCCCAGGCATAGACCCGATAGCGCAGCGTCAGCGGTCCGCGGCATGCTGCCGCCCGCCAGGTGTGCTTGTCGGTCTTTTCCAGCGCGATGCGCCGAGATCCGCTGCGCGCCTCGATCGCGATTAGGTGTCGGGCGAAGTCCCGGATCATGTAGCTGCCCGGGATCCAGGCAGGCAGCGCAGCCTGCTGGCCCGCCGGGTCGGGCGTGGCGCAGATGAGTTCGATCTCGAACAGGTGCGCATGCGGATCGATCGGCACGATCCGGTAGTGCAGATTCGCTTGGTGGGGCTGGTTGCGCGTCATCTCGGCAGCGGCCGCAGCGGATCGCTCAGCGATTGACGTCAACAACCAGTCGCCCGCGGACCTTGCCCGCAAGCACCTGCGGCGCATTGGCGATGACTTCGCCCAGGCCGATCTCGGTGGTCATCGCATCGAGGCTGCCGAGCTTGAAATCGGTAGCCAGTCGCTCCCACGCGGCCAGGCGATCGGTCATCGGGCACATCACGGAGTCGATGCCGACGAGCTTGACGCCGCGCAGAATGAATGGGGCGACGCTCGCGGGAAAGTCCATTCCCTGGGCGAGGCCGCAGGCGGTTACGACGCCTCGATACCGGGTCTGGGCGCAGGCGTTTGCCAGCGTGTGCGAACCGACACAATCAACCACCCCCGCCCAGCGCTCCTTTTGCAAAGGTTTGCCCGGCTCCGACAATTGTGCGCGGTCGATGACTTCGGCCGCACCCAGGCCGGTCAGGTAGTCGGCCTCGCCAGGGCGCCCGGTTGATGCGACCACCCGGTAACCCCAGCCGGCCAGAATCGACACGGCCACGCTACCGACGCCGCCGGCCGCTCCGGTCACCAGCACCTCATCGCCTTTTGCAACACCTTCGCGCTCGAGCGCCATCGCGCACAGCATCGCGGTATAGCCGGCGGTGCCAATCGACATTGCCTGGCGTGTGGTCATCGATGCCGGCAGCGGCACCAGCCAGTCACCCTTGAGCCGAGCTTTCTGCGCAAGGCAGCCCCAGTGGGTTTCGCCGACGCCCCAGCCATTCAGGATGACCTTGTCGCCGGCCTTGAACCGGTCATGCGTCGAGGATTCGACAACGCCGGCCCCGTCAATGCCGGGCACCATCGGCCACTTGCGCACCACCGGCGAGCGGTTGGCGATCGCCAGTCCGTCCTTGTAGTTGATCGTCGACCACTCGACGCGCACCACGACGTCGCCCGCGGCAGCGTTGCTGTCGAGTTCCTCGTTGGAGATGCCGCGCAGCGACGCATCGAAACCTGCGTCGGTCTTGTTCAGAATGATTCCGTTGAACATGTCTTTCCTCTGGATGCGAATCGCGAAGATCCGCCGGTTTTCGATTTCGTCAGTCGCTCTTCGGGCGCTTGTCGATGACCCGTTTTGCCTTGCCGACCGAACGCTCGATCGCACCGGATGTCTCGATTTTTATGATCGCACTGACGCCGATGTAGGACTTGATTGCATGGGCCAGCGCGGTTTGCGCCCCGAGCACCGCAGACTCGTCAGCATGGGCATCCGCCTTGAGTTCGACGCGTACCGTCAGCGCATCGAGCGGGCCGTCTTTGTTGAGTTCGCAGACATAGTGCGGTGAGAGCTCAGGCCGTTTGAGGATCAGCTCCTCGATCTGCGATGGGAACACATTGACGCCTCGCACGATCATCATGTCGTCGGAGCGTCCGGTGATCTTTTGCATCCGCCGCATCGTTCGTGCCGTCCCGGGCAGCAGCCTGGTGAGGTCCCGCGTGCGGTAGCGCACGATCGGCAGCGCCTGTTTGGTCAGCGAGGTAAACACCAGTTCGCCGAATTCGCCATCGGGCAGTACCGCGCCGGTTTCCGGATCAATGATCTCCGGATAGAAGTGGTCTTCCCAGATCGTCGGCCCGTCCTTGGTCTCAATGCACTCGTTCGCAACGCCCGGCCCCATCACCTCCGACAAGCCATAGATATCGACCGCATCGATCGCGAGCCGGTTCTCGATTTCCTGGCGCATCTCGTTGGTCCAGGGTTCGGCGCCGAATATTCCGATGCGCAGGCTGCTCGACCGGGGGTCGATTCCCTGGCGCTCGAATTCGTCGGCGATCGCCAGCATGTAGCTTGGCGTGACCATGATGATGTCGGGCGAAAAGTCGCTGATCAGCTGCACCTGCCGCTCAGTCTGCCCACCGCCAAAGGGCACGACGGTCAGACCCAGTCGTTCGGCGCCGTAATGCGCACCGAGGCCACCGGTGAACAGGCCATACCCGTAGCTGATGTGGACCATGTCGCCACGGCGCGCGCCGGAAGCCCTGATGGATCGGGCCACCAGGTTTGCCCAGTTGTCGATATCCGACGCGGTGTAGCCGACCACCGTCGGCTTGCCTGTCGTGCCGCTCGAAGCGTGAATGCGGACCACTTGATCGCGCGGCACCGCAAACATTGCGAACGGATAGTTGTCGCGCAGATCGGACTTGACGGTAAAGGGAAAGCGGGCGAGATCCTCAAGGCTCTTGAGCTCGTAAGGGTTCGAGCCGGCTGCATCAAAGCTGTGCCGGTAGTGCGGGACGTTCTCGTAGGCGCGGATGAGAGTGTCCCTGAGCCGTTCAAGCTGCAATGCCCGCAACTCGTCGACGCTGGCCCGCTCGATCGGATCCAGTGCGAGTCCGCCGTGTGAGAGATGCTGCGTGTCAGCAGCGCTTGCCTTGCTCATGCCTGCTCCGGTTGTTGTTCGATGAACTTTCCGCGAATCGTTGCCGACTTGCCGCGAAACAGTGCGATCAGTTTGCCGTTCTGGTCAGTGACCTTGATGTCGTAGATGCCGCTTCGCCCGGCGAGATGCTGCTCACGGCCCTGCGCGGTCAGCACGTCGCCATCATGCGCCGGGGCCAGGAATTCGATGCTCGCGGAGGCTGCGACCGCCCGCTGGTTGCGGCTGTTACAGGCATACGCGAACGCGGTGTCGGCCAGCATGAAAATATAGCCACCGTGGCAGATGCCGTGACCGTTGGTAAATTCGTGACGGATCCGCATCGACATCCGCGCGCTGCCGGGATTGACTTCAAGCAGCTCCATCCCTAGATGCAGCGCCGTCGTGTCTTCGGCGAACATGATCCTGGCGCAGGCTTCGGCAAGCTCCTGCTCGTCGAGTGCGGGTGTCGCGCCTTGCGGC
>JALRBB010000075.1 GCA_023257915.1 Quisquiliibacterium sp.
CACAGCTGACGACATCGGCGACACCTGGCACTGTCTTGAGCTGACGCTCAAAGACCCAGTTCTGGATGGTTCGCAGGTCGATCGGACTCAGACTTTCGCTGCGTACCCGGTAGCGATAGATCTCGCTGATTGCCGAGGTGAGGGCGGCAAGCTCCGGATGCACCCCATCGGGCAGATCAGCGTTACGCAGTCGTTCGATGACTTGCTGCCGGGCAAAGTAGTCGTTGACCTTGTCATTGAAGGTCACCACCATGAAGGAGAGTCCGAACTGGGTGTGCGAAAACAGACGAACCGAGTTCGGGATCCCGGACAGTGCGACCTCCAGCGGGATCGTGACCTGCCGTTCGACTTCCTCCGCGGCGCGACCTGGGTATAGCGTAATGACCGTGACCTGGGTGTCAGTGACGTCCGGAAAAGCCTCGACCGGCAGATTCTTGAACGCGATGACACCGGCGCCGATGAACAGCAGCACCGCAAAAACAATCACCAAAGGCTGGAAAAGCGACAGGCTGACCAGCTTGCGGATCATTGGGCGCTCTTGTTGGACGCCTGCTGATCCCGTGCGGGGGCGGTGGCGTGCTGATTCAGCATCTGCTGAAGCAGTAATGCGCCATCTGCCACGACCTTGTCGCCGGCATGCAGACCTTCGACGATACGCATGAAGCCCAACGAGCCTTCCTCGGCAAGCACATGGCGACGGACGTAGCGGCCGGCACTTTCCTCGGCAAAGACGTAATGCTTGTTTTCAAGCAGGAATACGCCGGTGGATGGAACGCGCAAGGTACTCGATGGCGGCACCTCGACATCGGCGGCGACATACATTTCACTCTTTAGCCTGCGGGCCCAGTTGTCGAGCGAGGCCCGGGCACGCACCATCCGCGAACTTGCATCGACGAAATCCGACACATACTGAACCCGCGCCGAGAAAACCTCTCCGGGCAGGGCCGGTGCACTGATTCGCAGGTTCTCGCCGACTGCGATAATGGTTGTCAGCGCCTCCGGGACATCCAGGTTGACCCAGAGTCGGGTTGGGTCGGAGATGACGAACATCGCCTCATCTCCGCCTTGATCCGGGCGGACTTCCTGTCCGATGTTCGCTCGGCGAGTCACGATGACGCCGTCGATCGGTGCGCGCAGCCGGAATTGCTGGTCGATCTGTCCGCCATCTCCATATGAGCGGGCGCGAGCGGTCGTGCGGTCGAGTTCAGCTTTAGCCTGCGCATGCTCGGTCTCAGCTGCCTGCAGTTCCTTTAATGCTATGACGCCAGCCGCGTGCAGCTCAGTGTTCCTGGCAAGGACCTGCGCCGACTGCTTGAGCGCCGACTGCGCACGTCGAGTTTCTGCTTGCACCTGGCCATAGTCTGGCGAAGAAATCACGGCAAGCGTGTCGCCACGTCGGACTTCTTTACCGGGCTCTGCCTGCAATGTGACAATCCGCCCAGCCAAGGGCGAGTTGACCCGCGCGGTACGGGTCTCGTCCCAGGCGATGCGTCCATTGATCCGCAATAGGCTCAGGCGCTCGGGTTCGGCGGCAACAACCCGGATTGCGGCCAACTGCGGACTTTCCTTGGCGAATGCAATGGTGTCGCCGTCAATGCGCGCACCCGGAACAGTTTCAAACACCACTTCGGGGGCGGGCTTGTGGCAGGCAGAAAGTGCCGCTGCAAGCAAGAAGATGCCTGCATGGCGGATAAGGCGCGCGATCTGGTCGCTGTGAGCGCGATTCACTGCGACTCCTCGGTCTCAAGAGACAGTTGCAAATTCGTCATTTCGATGGCGAACTGCGCATGAGCGGCGATCGCCTCGTTGCTGATCGCCGCGTATTGTCGTCTCGCATCGAACAGGTCGGTCAGGCTTCCGGCTCCCTTGCCAAACGCAAATTCGACCGCGTCGACCGCGCGCTTCGCCTCTGGCAGTGCCTCGCGTGCCAATCGGGTTGCTCGGTCGTGCGCATCTTCCAGGCGTGTCCGTGCGCGATCAATGTCTGCTCGCACGATGGCGCGCGAGCGTTCGAGTTCATGGCGCGCTTGTTCGGTTTCCGACTGAGCCTTCAGGATTTCACCGGTGAAGTCATTGTTCAGCAGCAATGGAATCGAAACACTCAGTCCGAACACGTTCCCTCCCAGAGCGGGATCGCGCTCAGTATGCAGCCCGAGGGTGACGTCGCGGGTGCGCAGACTTTGCGCAAGCTTCAGGGCCTGCTCGAGGGCGGCAACACGCTGCGCCGCCGCACGAACATCGGCTCGGCCGCTCAGAGCCTTTTCGGTCTTCTTTTGTAATGTCGGCGGATCGAGCACTTCGCTCGCCGCATCAAGTGGTGGCAATGGGTCGATTGCCCGTAACGCGTCCGCGTACGGCTCGGCTGCCAACAGCGCCGCCAGTGTGATCCGAGAATCTACCAACGACTGGCGGGCACTGCGTTCATCATTGGCCACCCGTGACACTTCGACGCGAAGTCGCGAGACTTCGATTGCGGCAAGGTCTCCGGCGCTCAGACGCTTTTGTGCCGCTTCGAGCAGTTTTCGGTGCTCGGCGAGATTACGCTCACTGATTTGAAGGCTTTGCTGGGAGGCCACGAGCGCGTAATAGGCGGCGGCGAGTTCGGCACGTTGCTGACGGGTGATTTCGCTCAGATCGGAAGCCGCAGCACCTTGCGAGAGTTTTGCCAGCTTGGTGCGAAGCTCGCGCTTGCTGCCTCGCTCGAATAGTTGCTCGACTTGAAGATACCGGTTTGAATCCGCATAGCCGTAGTGGCGAGCGCTCGTGTTGGCGATTGAAGCATTCAGAACCGGGTTGGGCGACACATCAACACGGGCAATCTCACGGGTCGCAATATTTAATCCGCCCCGCGCAATCCGGATCGCGTGGTTCGACTCGCGCAGCAGTTCCTGGGCCTTGCTGAAGGTGAGGGCATTTAGGGCAGGGGAACTCGGGTTTGTGGGATTCGAGGCAAGGTTGGCTGCAGATCTCTGGGCAAAGGCCTGCGTCGCCAGAAGCCCCAACAAGAGGGCGCAAACAACGCAAGTCAATCGACCAAGCCGAACGCCTGGCGAACGAGTCCCAGGCGTTCGCCCAGGATTGTGTCCCCGCGCCGCATCGACGGAAGTCAAGGTCAGGCTCATCAGAGAAATCCGATCAAAGCACAGTCTTCATCGCAAAACCGAGACCACGCGGGCGATCGACGCGTGACCGGCGAAGCATTATTACAAATGTTTTCTTGCCGGAGGCTTACCGGGCTTCTTTCCGGGCCTATCCGAAGCAAGCTTGATCGAGCAGTGCGCACTTTGCGCCGTGAGATGAGTCAAACCAGGCCGTCGAACGCCAGACAATCGACAGGCTCGCCGGCAGCGACCGAATCCTGATCATGGTGCAGCACAACGATGCAGTTCGCCTCTGACATCGAGCGCAACACGCCGGATCCCTGACCACCGGTCAGCCGTACTTGCATGCTGCCGTCCGTGCCTACCTCAAGAATTCCGCGCTGGTATTCAGTGCGGCCCGGTTTCTTGCGAATCCCGTACATGCTGCGAGCCCGTACATACGGCAAGCGGATCGCAGTGGCTCCCATCATCCGCATCAGCGCTTCGCGAGCGAAAAAGTAAAAGGTCACCATGACCGCAACCGGGTTGCCCGGCAGGCCAAAGTAGCAGGCCTTGCCGATCCGTCCGAAGGCCATTGGACGTCCCGGACGCATGCCGATCGTCCAGAACGCGACGTCACCGAGCTTGGCCATTACCTCTCGGGTGAAGTCGGCCTCGCCAACGGATACTCCGCCCGACGAGATGACGGCGTCGGCACTTTCACCGGCGATGCGCATCGCATCCTCCAGAGACTGCGGGTCATCAGGCACGACGCCCATATCGATGATCTCGACGCCCAGACGACTCAACATGCCGTGCAGCGTGTAACGGTTGCTGTCATAGACCTGGCCAGGACCAAGCGCCTCACCAATTGATCGCAACTCATCGCCGGTTGAAAAGAACGCTACCCGCAATCGGCGTCGAACCGGAACTTCGGCGACGCCAAGCGAGGCGATCAGACCCAAGTCCGCCGGCGTCAGTCGTTTTCCCGCGGCAATTGCGGGTTTGCCACGGCTTAAGTCCTCGCCACGCAGGCGGCGGTTCTGCCCCGGCGCCTGGCCCGCGGGTATATGTACGATCTGGCCTTCGGTGCGAACGATTTCCTGCACGACGACAGTGTCGGTACCCGGCGGCATGACGGCCCCGGTCATGATCCGGGCAGCCTGGCCCGGACCGATGCTCGCATCAAGCGGTCGACCGGCAGTGGCGGTTCCAACGATTGTCAGGGCGGTCTCGCCCTGGTTGACAAGATCGACGCTGCGAACCGCGTACCCATCCATCGCGGAGTTATCGTGCGCCGGGACATCGATGGTCGAGATCAGGTCGCTGGCCAGCACACGATCGAGCGCCTCCCGAATCGCGACACGTTCGATTGCTTCGACCGGAGTGACAAAGCGCTCGATGATCCGCTGGGCATCGTGCACCGCGAGGGCTCGCGGATCGTAGTCTGATAGACAGCCGATTGCATCGGCCAGAGTTGCGCGTTGGGTCATCGGGGTGCGAATTCGTAGCGCTGCAATTCTTCCAGCGTATTGATGTTGCGAAAAGCCGCGTCGTCGGCGAAGTCGACTTCGACGAGCGGCAGGCTCGTATACCAAGCGTCGATCTTGCGCTTTCCTGAAGCAAGAAATGCCTGCAGGCTGGGCATGACCTCACGGTCGACCAGCATAAACACCGGATGGGATTGGTCGCCGCTGCGGGCAGCCGCAACCTTCGTCCCGGTCTGCGCGAGCGCTTGGGCCAGTCGCCGGATCAGATCCAGCGGCAAAAACGGTGAATCGCAAGGCACGGTCGCCAGATAGCGGGTCTCGCAGGCTCCCAGCCCGGCATGCAGGCCGGCTAGCGGTCCCGCGAAGCCGTCAATCGCATCGGCAATCACCGGATGCCCGAATCGGCGGTATTCGTCCGGGTTGCGGTTGGCGTTCAACATCAGCGAGCCAACCTGCGGGGCCAGGCGGGCAATCACATGCTCGACCATGGCCTTGCCTGCAAAGGCTTGCAAGCCTTTGTCAAGCCCGCGTCCATCGGCGCTCATGCGCCGGCCGAGTCCGCCGGCGAGGATCAAGCCGGTGATCTGGTCGCGTGAAATCTCGGGGGCGGTAGATAGATGCATGGCCTTGCTTGCTGGAGTGGCTGAAGCTCAGGCGATTGTGCTCGTTTGCAAGCGCACAAAACGCTCCGCGCCGCTAAACAGCAGGTAGTGCTTGCCCTGGCAGCGACCGATCATCGTGATGCCGATGCGGGTTGCGATCTGGTGTCCCATGTGGGTGAGTCCGGAGCGCGACAGCAGAAACGGAATGCCCATCTGGGCGCACTTGATGACCATCTCACTCGTCAGCCGGCCAGTCGTGTAAAAGATCTTGTCGGCACCGTCGACGCCTTGCTGCCACATCCAGCCGGCGATTGCATCGACTGCATTGTGGCGCCCGACATCCTCGACAAAGTTCAGAATCTCGCCACGCTGCTCGCCGGAGTTCGCGCACAACGCGCAG
This sequence comes from Quisquiliibacterium sp., assembly GCA_023257915.1. Classification (GTDB taxonomy): domain Bacteria; phylum Pseudomonadota; class Gammaproteobacteria; order Burkholderiales; family Burkholderiaceae_E; genus Quisquiliibacterium. The sequence goes on from JALRBB010000075.1 coordinate 5,573, forward strand.
CCATGGACCGCACCCGCCACTTTATAAATGGACTCATGGCGTCGAACCCGGTCCATCACGGAATACAGCACTTCCTCCGATAGCATTGCGCTCGCCGGTAGTTGGATCGTGTCGATCTCATCCATCAGATCACCGAATACCGTGCCCTGGCCGCAGCCTGTGGTGACGGTTCGTCGCCCCATCTTGCGCTCCAGCTCCTGCTGGCGATCGCGCTGCTCCCAGATCGTGATCCCGGTTTGCTGCAGCGTTCTTGACGTGATCGCAACCGAGTCCACATCCCAATCGACCTGAACCGCCGCCAGCTCATCGGCTGATCGCACAATGCGCTGATTGCGCAAATAGCCGATTGCCAGGCTTTCGGGGGCCGCGCCAAGGGTCATTAGCGTGACGAGCTCACGCTTGTCCAAATAGAGCGTCAATGCGTGCTCGCCCGCGATTGCGGTTGGAACTGTCTCTCCGCGTTCGTTGCTTGCATCAACGGTGTAAGTTACCGGCCGGGCTGCGTGCGTGACTTCGATGGTGTTGCGCATGCTTGCCTGTTCAATAACCGGTTTAACCGCCGATGTACGACATTTCGATCTTGCGCAGGCCCGCAGTTTCGCTGGACCGGATCTCCGAATACCGATCCTGACGCTGTCCCCAAAGGGCCCCGATTGCTGCCGAGATCTGATCGTCGGACCAGTTCTCGCGCAAGGGCGCGCGAAAGTCATGCCCCTCGGTGGCAAACAGGCAGGTGTAAAGCCTGCCCTCGGTCGAGAGCCGTGCGCGGGTGCACGATGGGCAAAAGGGCTGGCTGACCGACGAGATCACGCCGATTTCCCCCGAGCCATCGGCATAGCGCCAACGCTCCGCGACCTCGCCTTCGTAGTTGGCTGCCACCGGTTCCAGTGCAAACTCCTCGGCGATTCGGCGCACGACCTCAGCACTGGGGACGACATCATCGAGCCGCCAGCCGTTCGACGCGCCGACGTCCATGAACTCGATGAACCGCACGATGTGTCCGCTACCTTTGAAGTGTCGGGCCATTGGGACGATCTGGTCGTCATTGACCCCTTTCTTGACGACCATGTTGATTTTCAGTGGTCGCAGACCGACGCGATCCGCCGCTTCGATCCCGGCCAGCACATCTGCAACCGGGAAATCCACGTCATTCATGGCCCGGAAGACCTTGTCGTTCAGCGCGTCTAGGCTGACCGTGACCCGCTGAAGACCGGCATCGCGCAGCTGGCGGGCTTTGCGAGGCAGTACCGAGGCGTTGGTGGTCAAGGTCAGTTCGACCGGGGCACCAGTCGGGGTGCGCATTGGCGCGAGCATCTCGATCAGCCGCTCGATGTTCTTGCGCAGCAAGGGCTCCCCACCAGTCAGGCGGATCTTTTCGACACCATGGGCGACGAAGAGCCTGGCAAGGCGACTAATCTCCTCGAAGCTGAGCAATGACGCGTGCGGCAGGAACTGGTAGCTCTTGTCGAAGACCGACTTTGGCATGCAGTAAGTGCAGCGAAAATTGCAGCGGTCGGTTACCGAAATGCGCAAGTCACGCAGCGGCCTGCCGCGCGCGTCGCTGAGCAGTCCGTTCGATGCGTGCGCGAGTTCCGGCACGGGTGGTGTACGCGCCGAATATCGCGCGTCGGCGATGGGGATGATCCGGTCAGTCATGGGAAAGCCGATAATATCTGGGAGATAGTAACAAGCGATCGGGCATCGCCCGAGGCAAGACAATGATGCCGACCCCGGAACATCGCGCCGAACCTGGTGCAGATCACAGCCTCCAAGCGCGCGAACCCGACCGCAGGCAAGCGCTGTCGGAGGTCGAGCCGATCCCGGTCAGGGTGCAATTTGAGGCGGTTCCTCCAGCCAACGCCTGGGGGCAAGGTGGCTGGAAGCTCGTCTCGGTCGAACCCGGCGACGCACAAGATCCGCTGCAGATCCGGCTGTTTCGGGACGAGGCGCAGGGCTACTACCTGAACGTTACAACGCCGGAACCGTCGATTTTCGTGCTGTGGCGAGAGCAAGACGGTTTGGCGAAGGCGATCGACCTTACCCTCAGCTACGACGAGGCAGGCCGCTGGCTCGATGGCGGCGAGGCTGTTGATCGGGTGCCGATGCCCGAGGAGATGTGCGCCTGGCTGACCGAATATGTGCAATTGCACTATCAGCCTGAGACCCGCCGCAAGCGACGCGGAGCCAAGCCTTCGTTCATGCGTGCCGAGGAATTCGAAGCAATGGTGCAGCGAGAAAAAGAGACCTTCTCGCCGAATGCATCGCAGCCCCCTACCGGGAAACGCCATGACGGATGACGGGCCTGGCCGCTTTCTATCGCGCTGGTCTCGCCGAAAGGCCGAGCATCGCGAAGGTCGCCCGCCCGAGGAGCAGGCCGTGCGACAGGAGCCG
>JALRBB010000148.1 GCA_023257915.1 Quisquiliibacterium sp.
GGATCAACCGCGACGTCTACCGCGGGACCAGTTCCGTCGCCCACCGCTTCGCCATTGAACAGCATGGGGGCGTCGTCCTTCTCGCCCTCGCCGATGATGTTGGCCGCCGGCACGCGGACGTTGTCGAAGATCACATCGCAGGTATGCGCGCCGCGCTGACCCATCTTGCGGTCGTACTTGCCGAACGAGATCCCGGGCGTCTTCGCATCCACGATGAATGCGCTGATACCGCCGGCGCCCTTATTGGCTGGATCGGTGCGCGCCATCAGCGTGAACATGCCTGCATGCGGCGCATTGGTGATGTAGCGCTTGGTGCCATTGACCACGTAATGATCACCGTCGCGAATCGCCGTCGTGCGCAGCGATGCGGCATCGGAACCCGAATCCGGCTCGGTCAGCGCGAACGAAGCGATCATCTCGCCGCTGGCAAGGCGTGGTAGCCAGGTCTGTTTTTGCTCGGCCGTGCCGTCCATCACAATGCCCTGCGAGCCGATGCCAACCGTCGTGCCGATCATCGACCGGAACGCGGGCGCCGCCTTGCACAGTTCGATGATCAGCAAAGCTTCCTCTTCCATCGTCAGCGCCAGGCCACCGTATTCCTCCGGGATCGTCATCCCGAACAGGCCCATCGCCTTCATGTCGTCGACAATGTCGTCCGGGATTTCGTCGGTTTCGACGACCTGCTCCTCGGCTGGGATCAAGCGTTCGCGCACGAACCTGCGCACCGCCTCGAGCAAACCGTTCATCGATTCCTGGTCCCTGATCACTTCACTTGCTCCCGTTAGTCTCAATCAGCCCGCAACGATACCGCAGTGCAGCATCGCAGCCAGGTCCGGTTTATCGGACATTGCGTTGCCCGCCATCCACACGCAACGATTCGGTGCTCGTTGCCGTCAGAGCCTTGCCCGAACCGCATCCCAGGCCGCCGCCAGCGGCGCGCGATGCTCGGGTGCTGCGATCGCCATCAATGCCTGGGCACGCGCCTCGATCGTCAGGTGGCGAAGCTGCGCCGCGCCGTGCTCGGTCACAACCACATCGGCCAGATGTCGCGGAACATTGCAGATCGCCGCGTCGCCGAGTACCGGGACGATGCGCGACAGTTGCCCGCCCTTGGCGGTCGCCGGCATGCAGATCATCGAGCGGCCACCGCGCGAGAGCATCGCTGCGGTCGTGAACACCGGCAAACCGCCCGCCCCGGCCTGGATCTTTCCGGCGGTGCGTTCCGAGTTGACCTGTCCAAAAAGATCGACCTCGACCGCCGAGTTCACCGCCACGAAATTCTCGAGGGCCGCGATTCGGACGATGTCATGTGTGACGCTCGCATCGGTCATCCAGATGCGTTCGTTGCGTGCGACGAAATCATAGAAGTCCTTCGATCCGATCGCGAACCCGTTCACGATCAGCGCGTCCCGGTCCAGCGCACCGGCCTCCCAAAGAACCCGGACCGCATCGGTGACCATGCCGGTGTGCAGCTTCAACCTGCGATGTCCCGCCAGCGAATGCGCCAACGCCACCGGGACCGAACCGATACCAAATTGCACGGTGTCTCCGTCGCGCACCAGCGACGCAACATGCGCGCCGATGCGCTGTTCGACCGCGTTGGGTACCGCATCGGGCGCGACGACCAGCGCCGATTCGGCCTCGACGAACTGATCCAGTTCCGAGACATGCACCCTGAACGAGCCTCGCGTGCGTGGCATCGCAGGGTTGATCTGAGCGACCCGGCGCGCTGCCCGTTTCCAGACCAGCGGCACGAAATCCGCACAGATCCCCGGGGAGCACCAGCCCTGCGCATCCGGAGGACTTAGCTGTGTGATTACCAGGTCCGGGGCTGGCATTTCACGCATATGGCGCACGGTTGCCCCATAGTCCATCGGCAACAGGTGCGCCCGCCCTTGGGCCAGGCCCTGGCGAAGAGCTGTCGTCATGAAAAATGCGCTTTGGCGCGCTCCCGGATGCAGCCCGAGGTAATCACCATCGCCGATCCCCGGAAATGAGACCGCCATGAACTGCACGCCGTCGGCCCGCTGCGGATCGGCACGCAACTCATCGAACATCCGCGTGGGCTCGCCGGACATGCCGGCGACGAAAACCTTTGCCCCGGGAAACAGCGCATCGGTCAATCGCTTCATCGGTTTCATCGGATTCCTTGCCTTGTTTTTGCGCGTCTCGACCCGCTCGTCGCAAAGGCCGGGATTATCGCTGCTCTGGAGGCCCGGCCGGGAACCCGCTCGCGCTGCCGCCGGCTGGAATCGGACAAACCTAGACCGTTTGCGGAAACGCTATGATCCTCACAACCGATTGGGCCCGCCTCGACGAGGCTGGGGCAAGCGGGGGGAGTCGCAAGCGCTAAAGAGCGCTGACTAGCAAAAAACCGACAAGCCGACCGTCATGAACGCCGCGGCACCGACCTACGCAAAGGAGCAGAGATGAGAAGACGCATTCTTACCGGGATTGCCGCGACCGCGGTCGCAGCCGCCTTCGCGGGCCCGGCCCTGGCCGCCGAGAAAGAAATCGTGCTGCACGGCGCGGTGCAGTTCGGCGACGCCCACCCGTTCACCAAAGGGCTGATGAAGTTCGAGGAGCTGGTCAAAAAGTATTACGGCAAGCCGGTCAAGTTCGTGCTGCACAAGAACAGCGAACTGGGCCTGGAAAAAGATTACTTCGCCTACATGAATCAGGGCATCTCGGTCGACTACGCGATCGTGTCGCCAGCGCACATGTCAACCTTCGCCAAGGCAGCGCCATTCATCGACGCGCCCTTCGTGTTCCGTGACCATGCGCAGATGAACAAGGTCATCGCTCAGGACGTCCTGAAGCCAATCGCCGACGAGATCTCCAAAAAGGCCGACGTCTCGCTGATCGGCTACGGCGGCGGCGGCGTGCGCAGCATCTTCGCGACCAAGCCCATCAGCAACATGGCCGAACTCAAGGGCCTGAAGATCCGGGTGCAGGGCGCACCGATCTGGACCCGTACCTTTGCCGGTGCCGGCATGGCTCCGACAGTCATCGCCTACAGCGAGGTCTACAACGGCATCCAGACAGGCGTGATCCAGGCTGGCGAAAACGAGGCGGCCGGCGTCGAGCAGATGAAGTTCTACGAAGTCGGCCCGAACCTGTCCGAGACTCAGCACGCCATCAGCATCCGTCCGATCTGCTTCTCGAACAAGACGATGCGTCGTCTGCCGAAGGATCTGCAAGCCGCGATCCTGAAAGCGGGCGCCGAAGCCGGTAACTGGGAACGCGAACTGGAGTCCAGCAGCGACACCTCGATCCTGGAGTCGCTGGAAAAGTCTGGCAAGCTCAAGCGCATCAAGTTCACCGAGCGTGACAAGCTGCAGGCCTCGATGCAGCCGGCGCTCAACGCCTACGCCAAGGAAATCGGCGCAGAGAAGATCTACGCTGCAATCCAGGCGATCAAGTAAGTCCGTGTCCTGAGTGCGCGGGGCCCGCTCCACGGCGGGCCGCGTCGCACCCCGGGCCTTGAGCCCAGGTATTTTTCGCGAGTCAAGATGCGCCTATTCATCGACCGGGTCTATCGAGCCCTGCAGATGCTGCTGACCTTCCTGATCGGGATCCTGATCATCCCGGTCACGATCCAGATCGTCGCCCGTTTCAGCGAGTACGTACCCCATTTCATCTGGACCGAGGAAATGGCCCGGTTTTGCCTGATCTGGATCATCATGATCGGCGCCAGCATCGCGGTGCGGGACGGCGCGCACTTCGATGTCGACGTGCTGCCGCATCCGAAGACCACGCGCGGACGGGCAATCAGCCGCATGATCGTGCACGGCGGCGTACTGATCGTGGCTCTGATCTTCCTGGCCTTTGGCTGGCGCTTTACCGAATTCGGCTTCGACCAGGAATCAGAACTCACTGGCATCAACATGGCGACGATTCATATCGCCTGGCCGGTTGCTGGCTTTGCCTGGCTGCTCTTCATGTCCGAAAAGTTCTACGACGACTGGCAGCTGCTGCGTCGCGGCGAGGAGGTGGTCCATGAGTCCCACTGAAGTCGCGATCATCCTGTTTGGACTGTTCGCAGTCCTCGTCGTGCTGCGGGTCCCGGTCGCATTCGCGCTCGGCCTGGCGTGTATCCCGGTGTTCTTCATCGATGAGCGGCTGACGCCCTTTTTGCTGCTCAACGAGATGATGAAGTCGTACAACTCGTTCCTGCTGCTCGCGATCCCGTTCTTCATGCTGGCCGCCAATCTGATGAACTCGGCCGGCATTACCGACAAGCTGGTGAACCTCTCCCGGGTGCTCGTCGGCTGGCTGCCTGGCGGTCTCGGTCACGTCAGCGTGGTCGTGAGCATGCTGTTTGCCGGCATCTCGGGCTCCAGTACCGCGGAAGCGGCAGGCGTGGGCGGCGTACTGATCCCGGCCATGAAAAAACAGGGCTACGACACGCCGTTCGCGGTCTCGCTGGTTGCGTGCGCGGCGGTGATGGGCGTGATCATTCCCCCGAGCATCCTGATGGTGGTCTGGGGCGGCGTGATCTCGGTGTCAATCGGCGGATTGTTCCTGGCCGGCGTATTGCCCGGCCTGCTGATGGCCATCTCGTTCATGGTGGTGGTCTACATCTATGCGAAGCGCCGCAACTACCCGGTGTTCGCCAAGCCGTCGTTCGGCGAGATGGCCTCGGCGCTCGGACAGGCGATCCTTCCGATCCTGACGCCCGGCATCATCATCGGCGGTATCGTCGGAGGCTTTTTCACGCCGACCGAAGCCTCGGTCGTTGCGGTGCTTTACGCGATGTTCCTGGGCATGCTGATCTACCGCAAGCTGGGCCTTGCCCAAATGCGCGAAGCGCTTTATGACTCCGGACGTTTCGCGGCGATCTCGCTGTTTTGTATCGGCACTGCGTCGGCATTTGGCTGGCTGCTGGCGTACTTTCGCATTCCCCAGCTGTTCGTCGACATGGTCTCGCACTGGGGCGGCGGCGTCATCAGCGTCGGCCTGATCACCGCGTTTTGCTTTCTGGTGGTCGGTTGTTTCATCGACGCGATTCCGGCGATCATCATCGTCGGCACGATTCTCGCGCCGCTGGCCGAGAGCGTGGGCATGCATCCGATCCACTTCGCGATCATCGGTGTGATCTCGATCGCCTATGGCCTGGTCACACCGCCCTACGGACTGTGCCTGATGATTGCCTGCACCGTCGGGGGCATCAAGATACGAGATGCGATCAGGGATACCTTGATTTTATTTATCCCGATGCTGTTGGTGCTGGCCGTGGTGATTCTGTTCCCGGACCTGATGCTGTGGCTGCCCCGCCTGTTGATGCCTACACTGGTGAACTGATCAAGCGAGGATGACGATGGCGATCGAATTCACGAAACTGCACCCGACATTCGGCGCGCGCTCAAGTGCGATCGACTTGCGCCAGGCGCAAGAGCCGCTGCTGCAGCAGATCCGTGATGCGATGGACCATTACGGATTTCTGGTGTTCCCGGATCAACGCTTCGACTTTCAGCAGCAACTGGATTTCGCCAGCCGTCTCGACGGCCAACTGCACAGCAAGACCTCTGCGGCAGCGATCGCCAAGAACCGCTTCGGCAACGAAGCCCTGACCGACATCTCCAATGTGGGCGCCGACGGCCAGGTGCTGGCGCACAATGACCGGCGCCGGATGAGCGGAGTGGCCAACAGGCTGTGGCACACCGACGCCTCTTTCGAAGACCCCGCCGGGCGATATTCGATGCTGTTCGCGCGCAACCTGCCACCGGTTCGCGCCGACACGCAGTTCGCTGACATGCGTGCCGCTTACGACGACCTCGACCCAGACACCAAGGCACAGATCGCCGGCTACACGGTCCGCCACTCGATCGTGTATTCCCGCCACGTGCTGGGCTTCGATTTCTCGGCAGAGGAAAGCGCCCGGCTACCTGGCGCGATTCACCCGCTGGTGCGCAATTTCCCCGAAACCGGTCGCAGGTCGCTCTACCTCGCCTCGCATGCAGAACGCATCATGGAACTGCCTGTCCCCGAAGGCCGCCTGATATTGCGTGACCTGACCGAGCACGCCACTCGCGAGCGTTATGTGTTCAGCCATGAGTGGCAGTTGGGCGATCTGGTCATCTGGGACAACCGCACGACGATGCACCGCGCCCGACCCTTCGACGACACGCGCTACAAGCGCGAACTCACCCGGGTGACCACGCTCGATCTGCCGCGCGTGCCGGCGCTCTGACTCGCCTGATTGTGCTCAGTGTGCCGGCGGCACACCGCGCTCCTTGGTCGTGATCCGCCACAGCGTGCGCGGATCGGCAGGATCGGTCAGCGTCGCAGAGTGCAGAATCGACGCGTTGTCCCAGATCACGACGTCGCCAACGCCGTAGCGCACAGCCATCTGGTATTTCTCGTGCGTTGCGTGACGCTTGAGTTCGTCAAGCAGATCGCGTGCCTCGTCCTGCGGCCAGCCTTCAATCCCAAACGAGCTTCCTGAAACCGCGTAAAGCGCGATGCGTCCGGTGACCGGATGCGGTCTTGCGATCCGGTGCCGCACCCATTGCATCCTGGCCTCCTGCTCGGCACTAAGCACCGATGCGACGGTGCGAGAGGCCTTGTCCTGATCGTCGCGATTGCCGTAATGATGCAGCGCCACCAATCCGTCGAGCCGACGCTTCATCGCGTCGGCGAGATCATCGTAGGCCGCGTACTGATTCGCGAACAAGGTGTCACCGCCGCGGCTCGGCACTTGGATCGAGTACAGCGTCGTCGCGCGGGCCGGCTCCGCAAGGTAGGAGTAGTCACTGTGAAAATACGTACCGGCATCCGCAAGCCCGGTTGGCTTGCCGTCACGCAGTACGTTCGACAGGATCAGGATGTCAGCGATCTGCGGATGATGGAACTGATCGATCACATGCGGCTCAGGCGGCCCCAGGCGGCGTGCGAACGCGTGAAACTGCGCTGCACTCAGGCGCTGACCCCGCAGCACCAGCACCTGCGACGCGAAAAACGCCCGGGTCAGCTCGTCGAACTGCTGCTGTGACAAGTTTTGCGACAGGTCGATCTGATGCGTTTCAGCGCCGAAACCATCACTTAGTGCACGAAGTTCGATTCCCAATTGACTTTCCTTTGGAGTCCCGACCTCGGGGGCAGACCAATGCCTGCCGGGCAGCAGGCATGTTACCGCGACGCCCCTGTCAGCCACGAGCGGTCGGGGCGATAAATTTCCAGGCCGGCGTGCGCCGCATAGCTGTGCGCAACTGCGCGATTGCGATACGACAAGGACAGCCGGCACCGACCGGCGTAGCATCAAACCAATGCGCTAACGAGCGCCAACCACGAACAGCGCCAACGAGCGCTCATCATCAACAGGGAGGCAACTTGACCCAAAACACTTCTCGAGATCACGCGCCAGGCGCGAATGTCGACCTTGCGGACGTCGCACGCTTGGTCGAGCAACTTGAAAAGGACCTGGCGCTGGCTCGCAGCGGAGCGCGCGATCTGCAAACCCTGCGCGACGAAGTCGAGCGGCTGCGCGACGCGTTGGCCGCCAGCAGTACAGTAGACCGGGACGTGCATGAGGGCTTGCACGGGCTGCGCGAGCGCTTCGCCGCGATCGGCGATGAACTATTTGACGACGCGGTGACCGCGAGCCGCTACGCGGCCTGGATCGGCAAACTGCTGGGACTGTAACTCGCGAGCGCAAGCCAGGTTGTTGCAGCCGTTTCGGGGGAGGCCCTCATCTCCCCCTGAGCGATCCCCTAAGCGATCCCCTGAGCGAGCCCCTCACCAAAGCCCGAGTGACAGGCCGGTTGCAATCGCCTCGCCCAGCTCTGCGGCGCGGGCGAGCGCATCCGGCGCGATGCGCTTTGGCGCAAGGATCTCGCGAGCCCGTTGTGCGCCCACATTGACCACCAGCGGCTCGGCGATCCGGCGCAGGCGCAGGCCGGTTGCGATACGCTCGACTTGCCGCACCGCGCCCTGCCCGTCTGACCCGGCGCACACGATCAGCGCGTACGGCCTTCCAGCAACACGGTCGAGCGCCGCGTAATAGCTGCGATCGAAGAAATCCTTCATCACACCAGCCATTGAGCCAAGGTTTTCGGGCGTGGCGAACAGCACTGCGCTGGCCGCGAGCAGATCGCCACCATCGGCCTCGCGCGCCTCGCGAAGCACAACCTCGACACGGCGTAACCCTTCATTTCCGGATGCGCAGGATGCTCGTCGCGCAGCCTCGCTCGCGGCGAGCGCCAGTTGGCGCGTGCCGCCCGTCATCGAGCTGTAGAGCAACAGCAAACGTGCTGCAGGTTCGATCGGAGCGTCGGTCGGATTCATGCCGTCATCAAAAGTGACCGTCGCCGGCGCAGCGCGTGCATCGGTTCCGACATCGGCCTTGCGCTCGATTATAGTGAGCGGCTGTCGCGGCTCGAATGCCGCAAACCAGTGATCGTTCATGCTGCCAACCCCTGGAGATCGCATCCCCCGCCGTCAGTTCGGCCTGCTCAGGGCATTGGGCCGTCTGTCGCTTCGCGCCAGTGGCTGGCGGATCGTGGGTCAGATGCCGAATCTGTCGCATGTGATCGCAGTAGTCGCTCCGCACTCGTCGAACTGGGACTTCGTGCACGGAATTTCAGCCGTGCTGGCGCTCGAGCTCAAAGTGCAATTTCTGGCCAAACACACGCTTTTTCAGGGCCCCTGGGGAGGTGCGCTGCGCTGGCTGGGGGGCGTCCCGGTCAATCGCACCGACCCGCAGGACCTCGCTGAGCGCGTCGCCCAGTCCATCATGCAGGCCGAGCACATGTGGCTGGGCATCACACCGGAAGGCACCCGCACTGCCGGCGCCACATTCAAGTCGGGGTTCCTGCGAATCGCGCGCGCGTCCGGAGCGCCGATCGTACCGGTTTCGTTCAATTACCGGACCCGGGTCATCGAGTTTCATCCGGTGTTCGAACTGAGTTCGGATCCCGCTGCAGACCTCACCGCACTTAGCGACTTGCTACTGACCCGGGGCTGTCGCCGCGAGCACGCGAGGCTTGACATCTGATCGACTAGGAATCGGCCGTCCGCGACTCAGGCCGCGCGCGGTGGCGCAAGCTCCGGCGGGACCGGCACAGGCATGCACAGCAGTACCTGCGCAAACGCCTTGGCCAGGTTGTCGGTGCGCAGCGACGCCATACCGCCGCCGCCGAGAACATCATGCAGCACGAAGTTCATCGCATTGCAGCCTGGCAGATCGAAGCGCTCAACCCGGCTCGGCGCATTGTGCGCAAACCACTCGGCAACCCGTTGTGGCGTCAGCCAGGCACTCAAGCACGGCAGGTACTCGGGCGCACGGGCGATGATGCCGATATTGGCCTTGTCACCTTTATCCCCGGAACGGCCATGCGCGATCCGCGCAAGCGGCAGCATCGGCCAGTCCGGATCCGGCGAACGCTGCAACGCGCCATAGCGGTTGGAGTCCGGCAGCACAGCTGGATCGAAGCCGCCGCCACAGGGGATAGCGACCGCACTGCGCTCGCCGTCGATGTCGAGTTCGACGGGTACCCGATCCTTGGCAAGCAGGAACGAGAACAACCGGATCACCGGCGAAGGAGTCGGCCTGCCGCCGATCAGACCGGTCGTGCCAGGCGACATCGAGGTGCCTGAGGGCGCGTACTCGCGCGCGAACAGATCCAGACTTGCCCGGGACTGCGCCTTGACCGCGATCTTGAGCACCACTTCGCGCGCGTCGGGGCGCGCAGCCTTGCCGAACATGTCCTCGGCACCCAGCACCTCGATGCGCGTTTCGGTATACGCGGGCAGTCCAAGTCGCTCGAGCATGCGCGAGGTGCGCTTGAGCAAGGCCTCGCCGGTGCGACGCGCCTTGGCCGCTGCATCTTCGCCGCCAATGACCAGCACTGCAATATTCCGGTAGCCGTCGGCAAAGGTCGCACTAACCTTGTAGGTCGAGGTCGGTGCCATGCCCCTCGCGCCAGTGACGCGCACCCGCTCCGGTCCGATCTGCTCGAAGCGGACATCCGTGAAGTCGCAGGTGACGTCGGGCACCAGGTAGGCACGCGGATCGCCGATCTCGTAGAGCAGTTGTTCGCTGACCGTCTGCGTGGTCACCAGCCCGCCGGTGCCGGCCGGCTTGGTGATCGTGAAGCTGCCGTCTGCACTTGCCTCAAGGATCGGAAAACCGATGTTGTCCCAATCGGGAACCGTGTTCCAATCCGTGAACAGCCCGCCGGTGCATTGCGCCCCACATTCCACCAGATGCCCGGCCAGCGTTCCCTGAGCCAGGCGATCATAGTCATCGTCGCGCCAGCCGAATTCATGCATCAGCACCCCGAGTGTGACCGCCGAGTCGACGCAGCGCCCGGTGATCACCACATCGCAACCGGCGTCCAGCGCCCTGGCGATCGGCAACGCTCCGAGATACGCGTTGACGCTGGCGAGCCGCGGCGGAAACGCGGCGCCAGAAAACATTTCTGTCGTCAGATCGTTGCGAAACTCCTCACTGCGCGCCGCCAGATCGTCGCCAAGCACCACCCCGATCCGCAGCGGCACACCAAGTTCCTCGGCAACGCGCGCCAGCGCATCGCGACAGGCGAGCGGATTGACGCCGCCGGCGTTGGCCACGACCTTGACACCTTGGGCCCGGATCTGCGCCAGCAGCGACTTCATCGTGATTTGTACGAAATCGGTCGCATATCCGAACGATGGATCCTTGGCCCGCGCCGCCGCCATGATCGACATCGTGACTTCGGCCAGATAGTCGAACACCAGGTACTGCACCTGGCCGCTATCGAGCAGTTGCGGCGCGGCGACTGCGGTGTCGCCCCAGAATCCCGAGGCGCTTCCGATGCGAACAATCTTTTGATTCATCTGCCGCCCCTTCAATGCGTCATCGTCGCTGCGTCAATATCGATTCGATTCGCTCGAGCCGCTCGCGCAGATCGGCAATCTCGTCGGCGCGAGAGACAGGCTCCGCGCGCTCATGCGGCGCCCATCCAGACATCATCATGCCAACGATCTGCTCAGCATTAGCCGCCGCATCAATTCGCCGATTGCGTCCGAGTTCATTCCAGACCAGATGCTCGATTCCGCCGAACAGCATGTCGCGCGCCATCGTGGTGTTCAGATCGGCACGCAACTCGCCGCGCGCGATGCCATCGACAAGTGTGCGCAGCAGCAATTGGCTATATCGTCGGTTCAGTGTGTGCAGCTTCGAGCCGAAGTAGTCGCGATGCCCGCGCGCTTCGCGAATGATCATGCGCGAGACGCCGGGATCGTCGACCGCGATCTGCAAGTGCCTTGCGACCAGAAAATACAGTCGATCTCGGGTACTGCGGATTGCCTGCAAGCGCGGCTCGATATCGGCGATCAGGCGGTCGTAGTAGTCAGCGAGTACCGCGTCGAACAGCTCGCGCTTGTTGCGAAAGTAAGTGTAGATCGTGCCTTCGACGCAATCGGCACGCGATGCAATTTCACCGATCGAAGCGTCTTCGTAGGCGTGTGCGGAAAAGACCTGATGGGCCGCAGCAAGAATCTCGCTGCGCCGCGCAGCCTTGCGGCGCTTGGCCGGCATCTGACCCTCGCTCATCGTCGATCGACACACGCGGTCGGCAGCCGCGCTCTGCGGGCGGCGCCCTCGAGGATCCGACATGCCGGGACCATTCGCATCAAGGGTGCTGGATCAAGCTTGTAATGAATACAGTTCACTTTCAGAATATCGGTTTATTTCCCTTACAAATTGAGAACTATTGCTGCATCGCAACTTGACCTCTCGGTCGATTAAAACAGATTATTGAACGTCATTCAATCATTGCTGCAGGCCAGGGAACGCCGATGAGTCAGACAACTGCCAGCTCGCAATCCGCAGCGTTCCGCTCGATCTTCCGGCCCGGACTGTTTCAGGATCAGTGCATCATCGTTACCGGTGGCGGCTCGGGGATCGGGCGCTGCACCGCGCATGAACTCGCGGCGCTGGGCGCACGTGTCGCGCTGATCGGACGTACCGAACAAAAGCTTGAGCAGGTCGCCCGTGAGATCACCCATGCTGGCGGCCAGGCCAGCATCCACCCACTCGACATCCGCGATGAAGACGGCGTGCGCGCGGGCGTCGACGCAATCCTGGCCAGGCATGGACGCATTGACGCGCTGGTCAACAACGCCGGTGGGCAGTTTCCGGCACCGCTGGAAAAAATCAGCACCCGCGGGTGGGAAGCGGTCGTACGCAACAACCTCACCGGCGGCTTTCTGATGTCGCGCGAGGTGTACAACCGCTGCATGGCAGAGCATGGCGGCGCCATCGTCAACATCATCGCTGACATCTGGGGCGGCATGCCAACCATGGGCCACTCGGGCGCCGCAAGGGCCGGGATGCTGAACCTGACTGAGACCGCCGCCTGCGAATGGGGCGCCAATGGCGTGCGCGTCAACGCAGTCGCCCCTGGATGGATCGCCTCCAGTGGGCTAGACACCTATGATGAGGCGACGCGCGCCGGCATGCGCCGTTTGCATGGCGTCGTGCCACTGCGACGCTTTGGCACTGAAAGCGAGGTGTCGGCGGCGATCGTCTTTTTGCTGTCTCCGGCGGCGACCTTCATCACCGGCAGCTGCATTCGGGTTGACGGTGGCGTGCCCAACGCCAGGCACACGCACACACCGGCCAAGGCCGCCCGACACAGCGACGCGACGCGGGCATTCGATGGATTTCACCTGGCCAGCCGCCCCAAGGCACTCGACGGACTCTGAGAACGGCAAGCATGGCAACGATCGAATCCAGTATCGACACCGCAGGCGCCCAATATGCTGAGCGACGCGCTGCAATGCTCGCGCTGGTCGCAGAACTGCGCGCACTGGAAGCCTGCACCGCAGCCGCCTCCGCACGCGCCAAGCCGCTGTTCGACAAGCGCGGGCAGCTCTTGCCGCGCGAGCGGGTTGCCCGACTGCTAGACCCGGGAGCCCCGTGGCTGGAGCTCTCCACGCTGGCCGGTTACGGTCTCGATGGGCGGGATCCGGATGCCAGCGTGCCTGGTGGCGGTGTGCTTGTGGGTATCGGCTTCATCGCCGGGGTGCGCTGCGTGATCAATGCCAGCGACTCGGGGATTGACGCCGGAGCCATCCAGCACATGGGGCGAGAAAAAATCCTCAGGGCGCAGCAGATCGCGCTGGAAAACAAACTGCCTTATGTGCAACTGATCGAGTCGGCGGGTGCCAACCTGCTTCG
Source organism: Quisquiliibacterium sp. (assembly GCA_023257915.1). Lineage (GTDB taxonomy): Bacteria > Pseudomonadota > Gammaproteobacteria > Burkholderiales > Burkholderiaceae_E > Quisquiliibacterium. The sequence continues at coordinate 13,166 of JALRBB010000148.1, forward strand.
CTACAAAGTCGAGGGCTTCATCGAAGGCGGACGCATCTTCTACAACCTCGCCCGCCTCTCGGCCGAGGGCCTGCCGGTGATCGCCCTCGTGCATGGTTCGTCCACTGCCGGCGGCGCCTACATGCCGGGGCTGTCCGATCACGTGATCATGGTGCGCGGTCGCGCCAAGGCCTTCCTTGCCGGCCCGCCACTGCTCAAGGCGGCCACCGGTGAGATCGCCACCGACGAGGAACTCGGCGGCGCGCAGATGCACACCTCGGTCTCTGGCCTCGGTGAGTACTTGGCCGAGGACGACGCCGACGGACTTCGCATCACCCGGGACGTGGTTGCCCGACTCGGCTGGGAGCGCCTTTGCGGCCCGCTCGCGACCCCGCTGCAACACGATGCCCCAGCTCCGCTGTATCCCACCGAGGAGCTTGCCGGCGTCGTACCGCTCGATTTTCGCCAGCCGCTGGATATGCGCGAGGTGATCGCCAGGCTGGTGGACGCATCGGACTTTCAGGAGTTTGGCGCCGATTTCGGGCCGCAAACCCTGTGTGGTCATGCCTCGATCCATGGCATTGGGGTGGGCATCATCACCAACAATGGACCGCTCGACCCGGCTGGCAGCAACAAAGCCACGCACTTCATCCAGGCCTGCTGCCAGACCGGCACGCCCCTGCTGTATCTGCAAAACACCACAGGTTATATCGTCGGCAAAGCCAGCGAACAGGCCGGCATGATCAAACATGGCTCGAAGATGATTCAGGCGGTCAGCAACGCGAACGTGCCGTCGATCACAATCCATTGCGGTGCGTCGTTCGGCGCCGGCAACTACGGCATGTGCGGACGCGCATTCGGGCCGCGCTTCGTGTTCTCGTGGCCAAACGCGAAGACCGCTGTCATGGGTGGCGAGCAGGCCGCGCTGACGATGCGCATCGTTACCGAGGGCGCCGCGCGTCGCAAGGGCGAACCGGTCGACGAGGACAAGCTGTCCGCACTCGAAAGACGCATCATCGACAATTTTGATCAGCAGTCTGGCGCCTTCCAGACCAGTTCGCGCATGCTCGATGATGGAGTCATCGATCCGCGCGACACCCGCAAGCTGCTCGCCTTCGTGCTGGCCACCTGCGCCGAAGCGGATGCACGCACGCTGCGGCCGATGCAGTTCGGCGTTGCGCGCCCCTGAACGCCGCCATCACTGTCAAGCCCGCCCTCACCTCCTGGCCATCGATCACCAGCCCACTGACGCAATCGCAGCAACCCGGAGCATCCAGATGCAATACACCGAAGAGCACATCCAGATCCAGGACTCGCTAAAGAAGTTCATCGAGGCCGAGATCAATCCGCATGTCGATGAATGGGAAGCAGCCGGAACCTTCCCGGCGCACGAGTTGTTCCGCAAGATGGGCAAGCTCGGCTTTCTCGGGGTCAACAAGCCGGTCGAATACGGGGGCATGGGCCTGGACTATTCGTACGCTTCGGCCGCCGCCGAAGCGCTGGCACACATCCAGTGTGGCGGCGTGCCGATGGCGATCGGGGTGCAGACTGAC
>JALRBB010000329.1 GCA_023257915.1 Quisquiliibacterium sp.
ATCTGACATGGGCTCTTATCAAGCCGGCTTTACGACTGTGGGTGCCAACGGGACCGTGTTGTGACCGATCGTGCGATGCGTATGCATGCAGCCCTTGGGCTTGCCGGTGGTGCCCGAGGTATAGCAAAGGGCCATCAGCGCATCCGGGTCTTGCGGTGGTGGCGACACCGGAGGGTCGCAGCGCAGTGCTTGTTGCCAGTCGGTGGCCAGTGGCGGTAGCGATGGCCGCGCGTGCAGCCACTCCTGCCAGGCAGGTGGGCCCAACTCGGCATCGGGTGGTTCGGCGGGCATGTAGTCGGCATAGCAGCCAACCAGCATGGCCGACAGACGATGTTCCGGGGCGAGCTGCGCATTGCCCTGTTCCATGTGTGTCAGAAGATCGGCTGCGACGATCGCCACGCGGGCCTGCGGATCCTCGATGTAATGGGCGAGTTCGTCGGCGCGGCTCATCGGGTTGACCGGAACGAGCACCGCACCAGCCCGCAGGATCGCGTACGCGGCGATCACGAACTGCGGCGAATTCTGCATCATCAGCAGAACCCGGTCTCCATGCGCAACCTTCGCTTCGCGCTCGAGCCAGCCAGCAATGCGCAGCGCGTCGCCTTCCAGTTGCCGGTAGCTGACCGGCTGGCCAAAAAAGACCAGCGCCGCCTTGTCCGGATAGCGTCGCGCCGACACGTCAAGGTTGTGCCACAGCGTGGTGGCGACCGGCGGGATCTCGCGCGGCACGCGCTGTGGCCAGACCGCGAAGTGCGCAGGCTCTTGGATGTGGTTCATCTGAGGCTGGATTGCAGGTTGAGGGGCGTTAGTAACGCGTGGCTGGTGGCATCTGAGCCAGCGGGCACGGGACGGTCCGTGCCGAGTGAGAAATCATAAACGTCCGGGCGCGCCTTCGCCGAGTGCCACTTCTCGGCGCTGCGGATATGCCAGCGATTGATCGTCGATTTGCCGGTCGGTACCGATTGGCGCGATAATCCGGCGCTTGCCAACTCTGGTTGGCTCCAGTCACTTGCCGGAGTGGTGGAACTGGTAGACGCGCCGGACTCAAAATCCGGTTCCTGAGAGGGAGTGCGGGTTCGATTCCCGCCTCCGGCACCAAACACAAGGCCCGCGGATGCGGGCTTTTTGTTTGGTGCGTTCCAGCAGCTTTGGTACGCCGATTTAGTACCCTGGCGTGGGAGTGGCCGTTGCAGGTTTTCTGGAAAACACCTTGGCCTCAAGTAAGCCGATAAAAACCACCGATGCCGGGTGGTTTTAATGGACGGTATCTGGCATGAATTGATGTGTATTTGCCTGATCCCAATAGGTTCGAAAAACTTCGGGTAGGGATGAGGTTTCTGCTATGAAAGTGCGATCAGCCAAGATCCCTGGTGGTACCCGCGGAAATAAATCGGCTAGCGAACGTGTTTCGTAGGCATTGATGCGGCGCATGAAATGATGAAGCCGAAGGTCGGATGGTCCCTTCAAGCCCGCAGCCTCCAGCAATTCCTTCAGGGACTCTAGAGTGAGGCGATGAAAATTGCTGACCCGTTGTGCTTTATCGCCTACGACCAGCGCTTTTTGTCGTTGAGGGTCTTGAGTCGTGACGCCGGTTGGACAATTTCCGCTGTGACATGTCTGAGCCTGAATACAGCCTAAAGCAAACATGAACCCTCGAGCGCTGTTACACCAATCGGCACCCAATGCGATGGCTCGCGCCATGTCAAACCCATTAATGATCTTGCCGCTTGCGCCCAAATGAATCTTGTTGCGAAGGTTCAGCCCGACCAAGGTGTTATGTACAAGGCGAAGACCCTCTTGTAACGGCGTGCCGATATGGTTTGAGAATTCGAGAGGGGCTGCGCCGGTGCCTCCTTCCGATCCGTCAACCACAATGAAATCCGGAAGGATCTGGGTTTCATGCATGGCCTTGGCGATGCTAAACCACTCCCATGGATGGCCAATACACAGCTTGAATCCTATTGGCTTGCCTTGTGAGAGGCTCCGCAGTTGCTGTACGAACTGTAGTAGTTCCACGGGTGTTGAAAAACTGCTGTGATTCGACGGAGAAACACAGTCCTGTCCCATCAGCACGCCGCGCGCTTCCGCAATCTCCGCAGTGACCTTGGGGCCGAGCAGGACTCCGCCATGGCCGGGCTTCGCGCCTTGGCTGAGTTTGATTTCGATCATCTTTACTTGAGGGCTCAAGGCGTTTTCAATAAAACGCTCCTGACTAAAACGTCCCTGCGCGTCTCGGCAGCCGAAATAGCCAGAGCCAACTTCCCAGATGAGGTCGCCTCCATGATGTCGGTGATGACGCGAAATGGACCCTTCGCCAGTGTCGTGAGCAAAGCCTCCCATTTGGGCGCCCTTGTTCAAGGCCATAATCGCGTTCGCGCTCAAGGCGCCAAAGCTCATTGCCGATATATTGAAGAGGCTGATTTCATAAGGTTGGGTACAGCTCTCTCCGCCAATCTTTAGACGGAAATTATGGTCAATCAGGCGTGACGGAGCTAGCGAATGCGTGATCCACTCGTACCCGGTTGCTGATACATCGAGTTGGGTTCCGAAAGGGCGTTTGTCTGATTGCCCCTTGGCACGGGCATAAACCAGAGATCGTTGGGCTCTCGAAAACGGGGATGCTTCGGTTTCGCTCTCGAGGAAATACTGTCGCAATTCAGGACGAATCGCTTCGAGCATGAAGCGTAAATGCCCAATAATCGGATAGTTGCGCAAAATTGCGTGTTGGCGTTGACGAAGGTCGTAGACGCCTAGCGCGCTCAGTGCGGTGAAAATTAACAGTAACCAACCGCCCGCGCCTGACATTAAAACGGCAAACAGACTCAGGACGGTCGCTCCAAGAGCAACGATAAAAGCGGTGTAGCGAACTGGATATATCTGGTTGAGACGATCGATCATTTTGTAGCCTCATCCCGAAATGGTGCCGGTGAAAGATAGCAGAGTGATCAGCAAGCGCGGGTAGGGTAGGGCATCAAATCAACTGCCGGTCAGCATCTCGAAATACATTTCCTTGGACGAAGCATGCAGCGCATGTCGTGACTTGACCCACTCGGCGACGTCCTTGGCCGGCATCGGCTTGGACAGGAAGTATCCCTGCACTTCGTCGCAGCCCATTCGCGCCAGCGTGCGCAACTCAGTGACGGTTTCGACCCCCTCGGCGACGACGGTGAGCCCGAGTTGCTTGGCAAGATCGATCGTTGCACGCACGATCGACAGATTGCCGCGGTTCTGATGCAGTTCGCTCACGAAGGAGCGGTCGATCTTCAGCTCATTGAGCGGCAGGCGTTGCAGTTGCTTGAGCGTGGCGTAACCAGTGCCGAAATCGTCGACCGACAGCATCACGCCGGCATCGGAAATCATCTGCAGTGTCCGTAGCGCGGTCTCGGTTTCGGAGAGCACCCCGCTTTCGGTGATCTCAAGACACAGCTGACCGGGCTTGAGCCCATGCTCCCGGAAGATCGTAGTCACCTTGGTGCAGAAATCCTCGTTTTCGATGTCCTGGGTGCTGACGTTGACCGACACACGCAGTGGAATTTGCAGGCGAGAGAGCTCGGCGGCGAATTTCGCACCTTCCAGAACCACCCAGGGCGTCAGCTCGCGCATGAATCCGCTTTGCTCGGCGAACGGGATGAATTCGTTGGGGGCGACCATGCCGCGGGTCGGATGACGCCAGCGAACCAGGCCTTCGAGTCCGACGATCAGGCCGGTTTTCATCTTCAGTTGCGGCTGATAGTGCAGCTCGAACTGGCCGCGGCGTAGCGCATTGCGAAGATCGCCCAGCATTGACAGCTGGTTACGCTGTGACTCGCGCATGTCGCCGTCGAACAGTGCCGGTCCCTGCTGCTGCTGCTTGGCCCGGTACATCGCCTTGTCGGCGTGCCGCAGCAGCGTCGCATCATCCTGGCCATGGTCCGGATACACCGAAATGCCGATGCTGACCCCGACGTCGATCAGCTGCTCGTTCAGCCGCATTGGTTTGGACATTGCCTGCACGATTCGGGATGCCACTTCCCGGGCAGCATCCGCTCCGCCGTGCATCAGCAGCACGAATTCGTCACCGCCGAGTCGGGCGACCGTGTCGGATTCCCGCACCGAGGCTTTCAAGCGCCTGGCCACTTCCTTGAGCAAAAGATCGCCGACCGCATGCCCCATGGTGTCGTTGACAATCTTGAAGCGGTCCAGATCCAGCACCGCGACTGAGAATTGACCCTTGTTGCGATTGGCCAGCGCAATCGTGCTCCGGATGCGGTCGGTGAGCAGCGAGCGGTTTGCCAAACCGGTCAGCGGGTCGACCAGCGCGTTCTCCATCAAGCGCTTTTCACGTGCGGTGGCGGCCGTGGCCAGCCGATTGACCGCGAGCGAGATCAATCCGACCTCGTCGGCGATCGTGGTCTTCAGGTCAACCCGATAGTCGCCATCCTGCAAGCGACCGACTTCCTGCGAGATTGCGAGCAAGCGGGCGCGCATCCTCGATAGATGGCGATGGGCAAGCTTGGCCGCGATCAGGATGCCGGCCAGACCGGCCAGCAAAACGGCGCCGAACAACATCGGATCGCGCTGGCCGAATGCGACCAGGATGGCAATTTGCGCGATCAGACCCAACAGCAACGGAATCGCAATCCGGATCGTGACGCCCGTCGGCAAGCTAAAGCGCGGCTTCGCAGGCCGGTTGCTTTGCGCGGATGCCTGTGCGCCTGGTCGGGATCCCGAGCTCGCCTTTGGGTCGCTCGCCGTCGTGCTGGACGGCTGTGCAGCCCTGAGACGGCGAACGGGAGGACCTGGAGCAGGCATGTTCTTGAGCGGTTCCTGGGATTTGGGTACACCCGCAGTGTAGGGCATCCCTTCGGCTTAGGGGCGGTTTCTGAGCCGGCTTGCACTAGACTGCCCGGATGCTCGATTCCGCCTTTCATCTGTTCGGGGCCGACGTCAGCTGGCTCGAAGTGTTCGCCTTTCTTGCGGCGCTCGGGAGCGTGATCCTGTCGGTGTACGAGATCCACTGGGGATGGTTGCTGGCCATCGTCAGCAGCATCCTGTACGGATTCCTGTTCTCATCGAGCCGGCTTTATGGCGAGGCCGCGCTGCAAGGCTTTTTCGTGTTGATTGCCGCATGGGGCTGGTGGCAATGGCTGTTCGGACATCGCAGCGGCAACGGGCAGGGCGGGCAAAGCCTGCTGACGATTGCGTCGTTGGGGGCGCGTTCCAGGCTCGCGGTACTCGGGACCTGGCTGGCCGGCTGGGGGATTCTGGGACTGGGGCTTGACCGGTTGACGGATTCCGATGTGCCCTGGCTGGACGCCTTTCCGACCGCCGGCAGCCTGATCGGTCAGCTGTTGCTTGCGCGCAAGCTGATCGAAAACTGGCTGGTCTGGATCGGGGTCAATCTGGCTTCGGTGCTGCTGTTTGCCCTGAAAGGCTTGTGGCTCACAGCCTTGCTCTATCTATTGTTTGCACTGCTGGCGATCGTCGGGTGGCTGCGCTGGCGGCGTCAGTGCGAGTTGCTGACAGCTGGCGCGCAGCAGGCACGGTGATCGCATGAACAACGCCGTATCCGTGATTCGGGTGGGCCTGGTGGGCGCCGAGTGCACTGGCAAGACGACGCTGGCGGTCGCTCTCGCGCGCGGCTTCGGCGTTCCATGGGTACCTGAGCTGTTGCGCGAGTTCTGCGAGCAGCAAGGGCGCACGCCTCGCCGGGACGAGCAGCGCGAACTGATGCGCGAGCAGATCCGGCGCGAATCACAGGCGCTTGCGCAGGCGCGCGACGAAGGCGCGCCGTTTCTGATCTGCGATTCCACGCCGCTGGTCACCGCCCTGTACAGCCAGGAGCTTTTCGAGGATCGGTCCCTGATCGTCGAAGCCCGCGCCCATCAAGCGGCGTACCAGACGACGCTGTTGACCGACATCGATCTTCCCTGGCAGTCCGATGGGATTCAACGCGATGGCGAAACCGCCCGCCGACTGTTCGATGCAAGTCTGCGCGCGAACCTACGCGAGTATCGGATCGCGCACACCGTCATCTCCGGCGACCTGCAGCGCCGGCTTGCGCTGGCCCGGGAGACCTTGCTCGCCCTGCGCCCGGACGCGATCGCCTATAATCGCGCCTCACGCTAGGGGTCCCGCACAAATCCGCATCCGCTGTACTGGGTGCGGTCCGCAATCGCGGACGGGTGAGAAAGTCCCTTGGAACCTGAACGAGTTAATGCTTGCGCAGGGAAGCGTACGGGTCTTGCGGCCCGGTGCGCCGCGTTCGTCGCGGACCGCATCGCGCTCCAGCCTCTCGCCCCCTGCCATCGCCCATGAAGGAGCGCCGATGGCAATCAATGACCAGACTTTTCCCGCGACGACGGCTATCGGCCGTGCGCTGATCACGGCGTTTGCTGCTTGTGCGGCGCTGTCGTTCGGCTTACCGGTCCAGGCGCAGTCGACCTTGCCGGAGGTGCGTGTGCAGGCCGGTGGGTCGGAACCCGCCCGCGTCAGGGCAGTGATCGGGGGCGTCGGCGATCAGCCGGTCGCGACCACGCCGCAGTCCGTGAGCTTGATCCGAACCGAGACGATGCGCGACCTTGGCGCAAATAGCCTGTCGTCGGCGATCCGCAGCGAAACTTCGGCGGGCGATTCGTACAACACGCTGGGATATGTCGAAACACTTCAGGTACGTGGCTTCACGCTCGACAATGCGCTGAACTACCGGCGCGACGGTCTGATGATCTCGAACCATGCGCCGATGGCGTTCGAGAACAAGGAGGGCCTGGAGATCCTGAAAGGGGTGTCGGGGCTGCAAAGCGGCGTCAGCGCGCCGGGCGGCATGATCAATTCCGTGCTCAAACGGCCGACCGAGACGACGCTGCGCGAGGTCAATTTCGGCCTGTCCGAGCGTGGCACGACGCTGCTGCACGGTGACTTCGGCGGTCGTGTCGGCCCTGACGCACGGCTCGGGTACCGGATTAACCTGGCCGGTGAAGAGCGCCGGCCCGAGGTGCGAAATGCGCCGGGCAAGCGCAGTTTCCTGAGTGGCTTCTTCGATTTTCGTTTGCCCAACAACGCGCTGCTCGAGGCCGAGTTCGAGCACAGCCGGGTTCGGCAGCGCAGCGTTCCCGGCTTCGGCTTGCTGGATGTTGACGGTGACGGGATGGCCGAGACGCTTCCCGGCGCGATCGATCCGCGCATCAATCTGAACGACCAGGCCTGGTCGCAACCGTTCGAGAGCACCAACAATATCGGATCGCTGCGATTCCAGCAGGCATTCGCGACCAGCTGGTTCTACGGGCTTCGCTCTGGTGCCCAGAATATCCGCACCAACGATCGCACTGCCTTTCCGGACGGTTGCAGCAGTGGTCCGAACTATCTGTATCCGGGCTTTTGCGGCAACTACGATGTCGACATCTATGACTACCGCAGCGACAACGAGCGTCGCAACACCCGCACCGCCGAAGCCTTTGTGCGCGGTGATCTGCTGACCGGAGCCGTCAAGCATCATTTGTCGGCCGGTTTCGTGCGGACCCGGTACGAGGAGCGTTTCGAGCCGCTGCAGGCCTACAACTGGGTCGGCATTGACAACGTATTCAACCGGCAGGCATTGCCTGGCGACGGTACGCCGTCGTCCTTGAACACCTTGCGCGATGCTCGCACCGGCGAGATGTATCTGACCGATGCGATGTCGATGGGACCGTTTTCGTTGTGGTTCGGGCTGCGTCATACCCAGCTGAGCCGGTCCAGCGAGCGCACCGATGGCAGCCAGGCGCAAAACTACGATCAGAGCTTCACGACTCCCTGGGGGGCGATCGGCTACAAGCCCTGGAAAGGCGGTTTCACCTACCTGTCCGCCGGTCGCGGTGTCGAGAGCGAGGTGGTGCCGAACCAGCCGGCGTATTTCACGAACTACGGTGCTGTGCTGCCCGCGCTGCGCAGCCGTCAGGTCGAACTTGGCTACAAGCAGGTGTTGCCCGGTGCCGGGCTGGCGAGCGTGGCGCTGTTCGACATCCACAAGCCGTTCAGCGACGACATCGCGCAGCCCGACGGCACGATGCTGCGGGTTGCCGACGGGCGAGAGGCGCGGCATCGCGGTCTTGAGATGGCGTGGACCGGCCGTCCGACGCGCTCGCTGGCACTGAGCGCACAGGCCACCCTGATCGATGCCGAACTGACCCGGGCCCTGGATCCGGCGCAGGTGGGCAAGCGGGCGACCAACGTCGCTCCGCTGGCTGCCAGTGTGCAGGCCGCCTGGCAGATCGCCGCGATCGATGGGCTGACCTGGATCAATCGGGCCAGCTACGCCGGCCGCAAGGCAGTGACTCGCGACAATTCGATCGAGCTGCCCGCCTACTGGCAGATGGATACCGCGTTCGTGCTGCGCCAACGCACTGCCTCGGGCAGGCTGACCTGGCGCTTTGGCATCGACAACCTGTTCGATCGGCGTTATTGGCGCGATGCGCCCACCCAGTACTGGGGTGGCGTCTATCTGTTCCCGGGCATGCCGCGCACCGCGCGCGCGACCGTGCAGTATTCCTTCTAGTGCGCTAGTCTTTCGCTCCTGGGCAACCTGGTTGGCAAAGGACTGCGATGGATCTGTCGGAACTGAAGGGTTACACCGATCGCAAGTGGGACGAGGATCTCATCCCGCGACTGGTTGATTACGTGAAGGTGCCGGCCAAGTCGCCGGCCTTCGATGCGAGCTGGGCTGCGCACGGCCACCTGGACGCAGTCGTTCACACCGCGCGACTGTGGTGCGCAGCGCAGCGCATCGAGGGCATGCAACTGGAGATCGTGCATATCGACGGTCGCACGCCATGCCTGTTTTTCGACATTCCGGCCACTGGTGGGCTCGGCGACGATCGCACCGTGATGTTCTACGGGCATCTGGACAAGCAGCCTGAGATGACCGGCTGGCGTGATGATCTTGGGCCCTGGAAGCCGGTCATCGAAGACGGTCTGCTGTATGGCCGCGGCAGCGCCGACGATGGCTACGCGGTCTATGCTGCGCTGACCATTGTGCAGGCGCTCGATGCGCAGTCGGTGGCCAGGCCGCGCTGTGTAGGGCTGATCGAGACGTGTGAGGAGAGCGGCAGTCCGGACCTGACTGCCTACCTGGAACTGCTCGCGCCCCGCCTCGGACAGGTGCAACTGGTGGTCGGGCTGGATTCGGGTTGCGGCAATTACGACCAGTTGTGGGTGACGACTTCGTTGCGCGGGCTGGTCGGCGGTGTGTTGACCGTGGAAATCCTCGACGAGGGAGTGCACTCGGGTAACGCCAGCGGCATCGTGCCGTCTTCGTTCCGGATCGCGCGCCAGTTGCTCAGTCGCATCGACGACGCCCGCACCGGTGAGGTGCTGCTTCCTGAATTGCATGCCCGCCTGCCTGATGAGCGGATCGAGCAGGCACGGGCCGCGGCCGACATTCTGGGCGAACAAGTCTGGCGGCAATTTCCCTGGGTTGGCTGCTCGCACGGTCCGAACGAGGCCGCCGGACCGATGCATTCGATGCCGACCACGACCGATCCGCTCGAGGGCATCCTGAACCGCACCTGGCGTCCCGCGCTGTCGGTGACCGGAGCGGCCGGATTTCCGGGCGTCGATTCGGCTGGCAACGTGCTGAGGCCGCGCTCGATTTTCAAGCTGAGCATGCGGATTCCGCCCACGGTCGATGCGGACGAGGCCACGCGGGCGATGAAGCGTGCGCTCGAGGATGATCCTCCCTACCAGGCCAGGGTGAGCTTTGCGCCCGATCATGGCGCCACCGGCTGGAATGCGCCGCAGACCGCGCCCTGGCTGGCTCGGGCGTTGAATTCCGCCTCGGAGCAATGCTACGGCCGTCCGGCCGCCTGGATGGGCGAGGGCGGCACGATCCCGTTCATGAACATGCTTGGCGAACGCTTTCCGCAAGCGCAGTTCCTGATCACTGGCGTGCTGGGGCCGAAGTCGAATGCGCATGGCCCGAACGAGTTTCTGCACATCGGGTATGCGAAACGGCTGACGCAGGCGGTTGCGCTGGTCGTCGCGGCGGTGCGCTGATTTAGTGGGCTTTTTCCGGACGTGGGTCAGCCGCCAAATAGGATGCCGGCGACCCCGCCGGCTGCGATCAGCCACAGCGGATTGAGCTTGGTGCGCACCGTGATGATGGCGACCGCCAGTGAGGTGAGCATCAGCACCGGATTGCTCAGGTTTGGCTCGGCCAGCACCCAAGCGGTTGCGAGCAGTAGCCCGATTGTGATCGGGATCATGCCGGCGCGAAACGCGCGCACCAGCGGCATTTCGGCGCGGTGATTCGCCCAGCGATGGGCATGCAGGGCGAGAATCGACGCCGGCAGCATGATGCCAATTGTGGTGGCTAGCGCACCGAGCGGGCCGGCCGCGTTCCAGCCAATCAGGGTGACGAATAGGATGTTCGGGCCGGGCGCGGCTTGAGCCAGTGCGATCGAGGACGTGAATTCGTAGTCGGTCAGCCAGCTGCGCTCATCGACGACGAAACGGTGCATTTCCGGCACCAGCGTGATCGCACCGCCGACCGCCATCAGTGACAAGGTCATAAACCGCAGGAACAACTCGAGAAGGTCGGTGGCGCTCATCGGCGATGCTCCTTGCGCCAGACCAGCGCGACCGACAGCGCGCCAAGTCCCAGCATCACCCAGACCAGCGGCCAGCGCATCAGTCCGACCAGCACAAACGTGGTGCACAGCATCAGCCAGCCGATCTGGTCCGGCATGCGGGACTGCAGGGCTTTCAATGCGACCGCGGCAATCAAACCGGCGCTGACTGCACCCATGCCGCGCAGCGCGGCGGCAACCTGTGGCTGATCCGCAAAACCGGCATACAGCAACGCCAGCGCAAGGACGATCGCCAGCGGTGCGGTAAACATGCCGGCGTACGCGGCGAGTGCGCCGCGCAGCCCGAAGAAGCGATCCCCGATCATCAGGGCCAGGTTGCCTATGTTTGGCCCGGGCAGCACCTGGGCAAGCGACAGCAGTTCGACGAACTGGCCGTTCGTGAGCCAGCGCTCCTCTTCGACCAGGGTGCGCTGTGCGAGCGGTAACACACCGCCGAAGCCGCGCAGCGCGAAACCAAAGCCCTGAAGCTTAAAAACGGTCTC
>JALRBB010000384.1 GCA_023257915.1 Quisquiliibacterium sp.
CGCGCAAGCTGGCCGACGCAGCGCACTACCCGGCGATCGATTTGAATGGCTCGATCTCGCGCGTGATGCAAAACCTGCTCAATACGCAGGAGATGAAGCTCGCCAATCGCTTTCGTCGCCTGTGGTCGCTGTATCAACAGAATCAGGATCTGATCCAGGTGGGCGCCTACGAAAAAGGCAGCAATCCGGAGATCGACCAAGCGATCCGACTGCGTGAGGCGATGGCGCAGTTCCTGCAACAGGACATGCATGTCAGCCAGGACGCCGCGACCAGCCGCCAGGCGATCCACAACATGATGACTCAATGACCGGCCCAAGGACGTAACAATGAGTGCCAACCCCGTGTGCTGGGATCTGCTGGCCCGCAAGGCGCAGACGACGGTCGATGCACGCCAGAAGGAACTGGTGCAAGCCAACCAGAACCTGCAGCAGCTGCAGCAAAGCATGCAGCGCATGACCCAGCTGTACGCTGAATACGGTCAGCAGGACCGATCCGAACAATCCCAGAGCTGGGACGCACAGATGCGGCTGAATCATCGCCAGTTCATGGCCCAGTTGCTCAAGGTGCAGGAGCGCCTGTCGCGCGAGCTGCGGCTGGCGACGATGGCGGTTGAGCAGCGCGCCGACGCGCTGATGCAGGCTCAGCTACAACTGCGAAAGATGAGCACGCTGCAAGAGCAGCAGGTACGAAAACTTCAGGCTGCGCAGGCCGCGAAAGACCAACTGCGCATGGACGAACTGGCAATGATGCGATTCAATATGAGAACCACGCATTAATCTCGCCCGGCGACCTCTAGGCCCGATGAACCAGAGACAAAAACCCACGAGCAAGGCAGGCAAGGACGACACACTTCAGACGGTGCTCACCACGCTGGTGGTGATCACCGTGCTGCTCGCCGGTGGCGCCGGCGTGTACTGGTGGTTTCAACCCGAGCTATCAACACCGATCATGGTGCAGGTCAAGATCGACAATCACTGTGAAGTTGCCAATGAAGCCTTCATGGCGATCTCGGAACCGGACGGTGCCAAGGCTTACTTCAGCGGTGACCTGGCGCTGTTGCGCACCCGCAGCACCTCCAAGGTCTATGTGCGCAGCAGCGACAAGTATCCGGCCTTCTACTTCGAGTCCCCGCGGGTGGACGCAGCCAAGCAAGTCACGATCAAGACCGAGTGCCAGCCCGAACGGATCCAGCGCACGCTCGAGTCCCTGAAAAAGCAGTTCCAGTAGCTAGACATTCGCCGGGAAATCCCTATGATTGTGCGCACCGAGCATTCGCTCGATTCTGCGCCTGTGCTTCCCAATGCCGATCTTCACGTTCCTGATGAAGTTCTGGACGAGCACCCCGACGCCAAAGCACCGGCGCGGCCGCGTGCTGCGCAATCTAGCCTTGATGCTGTTGACCGTTCTGGCCTCGCACATCCTCGCGATGCGCTGGCTGGAAGGCATGGACTGGTGGAGTGCCACCTGGCTGACCTTCATCACAGTGGCCACAGTCGGCTACGGCGATGTGGCGGCAAAGACCATGCCGGGGCAGATCGCGACCATCGCCTTGCTGGTGATTCCCGGCATCGCACTCTTTTCCAAACTGTTGGGCGAGACCCTCGAGCAAGCTTCGATGCGCAAGAGGAGGCAACTCCTCGGGCAATGGAGATGGAACATGAAAGATCACATCCTGGTCATTAATCCACCAAAAAATGTCGAGCCCTATATGCGGGTGGTCGTCGACGAATTCCTGAAATACAAGGAATTCGAGCACTGCGCGATTCAGCTGGTGTCGACCCAGTTCCCCCACGGGCTGCCGATTACCCTGCAGGACATGAACGTTTTGTTGTACTCCGGATCAGCCAATTCCGAGACAACGTTACAGGCTGTCAGGGCCGATCTGGCCAAGGTCATCATCGTGCTGGCCACCGATCCGGATCAGGAAGATTCCGACTCCGCTACCTTCGATCTGATTCACCGCGTCCGCGACATGGGCTCCAAGGCCTATATCGTGGCTGAATCGATCAGCGATAAGAACCGGCGTCGCATCAAGACGGCTGGTGCCAATGCGACGATGCGACCAATTCGCGCCTACCCGGAAATCGCGGTGCGGGCGGTGCTGGCGCCAGGCTCGGAAAACGTCATTGAAGAGCTGTTCGACAGCGCGGGCTCGGAATACAAGACGATCATGACTCCGGCGATGAGCCTGCCATGGCGCATCGTGATGCAGGTCTGCGTCGCGGGCGACTTCGGCACACCGCTGGCCTGGATCCGCGACGACAATGAAATCATCATCAACCCTTACGGATCATCGATCGCGAACTATAAGGGCCTGATCCTCGCCGTGTCGGACCAGGCAAGCTGGACCAACGAGCAACTCATTGGGGCACTGACTCAGGCACTGGATGCAGCCGAAACGTCCAACGCTGCGGCGTCCGGCGCTTCGGGATAACCGGTGTTAGCAGCCCAGCCCGCTAAAACCCGCCCGATGTCCGCATGACCGGACCCGAACATCGCCAGCCGAAAAATGCGGTCCTTCGCGAACGCATTGACCGTCTGCGGGATCTCCATGTGCAACTGCACACGCTGACGACGCAGGCCTTTCAGGATGTGCTGGACCAGGTTCGTGGCGGCAAGGCCTCCGAACCCGGCGCGGTGCTGGACGACATGATCAAGCGCTATATCGAGCGGCTGCACACGCAGCAACACAAGATCGAGCAGGAGTTTTCGGCGCTGGCCAAGGGCGGTTTGCTCACCGATGAGGAACTCGCTGCGCTGGTCTGGGATCACGTTCCAGAAGACCGCTCCGACAAGGGTTGAGCAGGCCGGTCCATTCTCTGCGATCAAGCACCGCAAACGGTGCGCAAAGCGGCGCGACACCGCCTATGATGAGCGGCACTTAGCCCCAAGGAGATGATGATGATGTTCTACGACTCGGTCGGCCCGAATCCGCGCGTGGTGCGCATGTTTGCTGCAGAGCGCGGCATCGAACTGAACAAGACCAAGGTGGACCTGCGTGGCGGCGAGAACCGTCAGGCGCCTTACCTGTCGAAGAATCCGTCGGGGCAGCTACCCTGCCTGGAACTCGATGACGGCACGGTGCTGGCCGAAATCACCGCGATCTGTGAATACCTGGACGAGATCGGTCCGGCCGGCAAGACGCTGATCGGCTCGAACGCGCAAGAACGCGCAGTCACCCGCATGTGGGTGCGACGGATCGACCTGAACATCCTCGAGCCGATGGCCAACGGCTTTCGCTTTGCCGAGGGTCTGAAACTGTTCGAGCCCCGGATCCGGGTCATGCCGCAGGCGGCAGCCGATCTCAAGGCGCTCGCCCAGGAAAAACTCACCTGGCTGGACGGCCTGATCGCCGGTCGCGAGTTCGTCTGCGGCAATCGCATGACGCTGGCCGATATCCTGCTGTTCGTCTTCCTGGATTTCGCGGCCGGGGTCGGGCAACCCATCAATCAGGACAACCGCAACGTCGTTGCGCTGTATGAGCGCATGAAGGCGCGTGCGAGCGCGGCAGCCTGAGTGCCGACATCGGAGCGGGCCCAGCGGCTAACGCCGGGCCCAGCGTCCGAAAGCCCGGTGTTGACACCCTGCCCCACTGGCCTAAGCTGGCAGGCATCGCCAACCCAGAGCCCAGGACGCCCGATGGACACCACCGCCTTATCGCAGCAGGACTACAACGCCGCCTTGCGCGACTATCTCGTGCAGGGGGAGCACCGGGCGATGCAGCTCGGCAACCGCGGCCCGGTGCGCTTTACCGCCGACGGCAAGATCGCGCCCGACATCCTCGAGGCCTATTGGCGCTGCGGCTTTTATGTGTTCGAAGGCGTGCTGCACGCCGACGAGCTGGCCGACATCGAGCGCGATCTGCACAATATTCTCGAGCGGCTGCCTGTTCGACGCGGAGCCGAGCTCGATCGCCAGGGCCGGCCAGCGCTTGGCACCGGCTGCCAGGCGCCGACACTGTTCTGGTCCAGGCCGCTGGGCGATCCGGTCGGCGGCACCGGACAACACAATGGTCGACATCCGGTAAAGATGCGCGAGGCGCAGGCCGCGGCCGATGCGCCCGATGAAATTGTCTACCTGATCCTGGGCTCGCTGCAGTTCTCCGAGGCGGCACTGCGGGTCTACGGGCATCCGCACCTGCTGGCGATGGCGGCTGCGGTCAACGGCGATGATTTCGTGCCCTTCAATGAAGCACTGTTCATCAAGGAGCCGGGCCTTGGCGCCTCGGTCGCCTGGCATCAGGACGGGGTCACGCACTGGAACTCGCCGGAGCTGGATGCGGGCACGCATGGCTTTAATTTCATGGCTCAGCTCTACGGCTGCAATGCGGCCAACGGGGTCTGGGTAGTGCCCGGCTCGCACCGAAACGGCAAGGCCGATATTCCGGCGATGGCGGCGCGAGCCGGCTCCGACATGCTGCCGGACGCGGTGCCAATCCTTTGCGCTCCCGGGGATGTCGCGATCACGAACCGCCAGACGGTGCATGGTTCGTTCGCCAATACCAGCCCCGACTGGCGAGTGACCTTGAATTTTGGCTTTCATCGGCGGCGCTCGGTGCTCGGCATCGAAACCAATGGCACGACGCACACCCGTCAGCGCATGGTCTATGACGATGCGGTGATTCGCCAGCGCGCGCGCATGATCGGCTACGGCATCGACGCGCGTCGCCAGCGCTTTCCGCACGAACCTCCCTTCGTCTACAAGCCGCATGCGGAGCGCGGCGAAGTCTGGCGTTGGGACGAGCAAGCCAAGGCGAGCATTCGCGACTACAACCTGCAAGATCTGAGCATCTGAAGGAGCGCATCTGATGCCCGACCAGCCCCCTGAGCAGAGCCAGAATCTGACCTTGTATGTCGGCACTGCCGGCATGTCGGTATGGTTCAGCCGTGACCTGGGCGAAACCTGGGAGCGACCCTACAGCGAGAGCGGCATGTACCTGGAAACCCGGGTCTGGGCGTTGTCGACGCATCCGTCACGGCCCGGAGAAGTGTTCGCCGGCACCGACTCGGGCATCTATCGCTGGCGCGAAGCGGAGCAGCGCTGGACGCATCTGCCTGGCCCGCTCGACACCACCTGCACCTGGACGCTGGCGCGGCGCAAGGACGATCCGAACGTCATCGTCGCTGGCACCCAACCGGCCGCGCTCTACCGCTCCGACGATGGTGGCGTGAACTGGCGCCAGCTGCCGGCGCAATTCGCCACCGAGTGCATCTTCGTGCATCAGCCAAGGGTCACACAGGCAATCTTCGATCCGGAGCAACCCGACACACTTTGGGCCGGCGTCGAAATTGATGCGATTCATCGCAGTCGCGACGGTGGTAACAGCTGGGATCGGCTCGACCAGGGCTTGATCTCCGGCGACGTGCATGGCGTGACAGTGGTACGCACGCCGGCCGGCCGGGTCTTGTTTGCAACCACCAACAAGGGGCTGCATCGCAGCGACGACGAAGGCGAGAGCTGGCAGATGCAGACGCTGGACTCGCCATGGCAGTACACCCGCAGTGTCGGGGCCCGCGCCGACGGCGACGGCACACTGTTTCTGACCAACGGCAATGGTCCGCCCGGCTCAACCGGCCGGCTGCTGCGTTCGCGCGATTACGGCGCCACCTGGCAGAACGCCGGACTGCCAGGCGAGACCAACAGCACGCCCTGGTGCTTTGCGTCGGACGCCAGCGCCCCGCAGATCATGTTCACAGTGACCAATCTTGGCGAGCTGTATCGCAGCCTGGACGGCGGCGACAGCTGGACCAAGCTCAAGCGCGAATTCGGCGAGGTTCGCGCACTGGCCATCGGAGTGGCGGCCGGCGCCTGAGCAGTCAAGGGGTCGCCGGGGACACTATGCCCGGATTCAAGGGAGAATGGCCAGATGCTTCCTGACATCGATTCGCTGGCCCTGTTCGTGCGCGCAGCCGAGTTGCGCAACCTGACGCGGGCCGCCGAGGCCAGTTTCATCACGGTGCCAGCGGCGAGCCGCAGGCTGTCGCTACTCGAGCATCAGTTCAGCGCGCAGTTGTTCGAGCGCCATTCGCGCGGCCTTGAACTCACGCCAGCGGGGGAGCAGCTGCTGAGCCTGGCCCGCGAAGTCATCGCCAGCGTGCACCACATGCGCGCCGAGATGGGGAACTACGCGACAGGCCGTCAGGCGGTGATCCGGATGCAAGGCAATACCTCGGCGATGACGCAGTTTCTGCCGGGCGACATCGCGAGCTTTCAGGCTGCGCACGACAAGGTGCGCATCGTGCTGGAGGAATGCTGGAGCGAGGACGCGGTGCGGCGCCTGCGCAGCAACGAGGCGGATATCGGCGTCGTGGTCGAAGGCTGCAGCGCCGAGGGCCTGTGGACCCGACCGTATCGCCGCGACCGGCTCGCGGCGGTGCTGCGCACCGACGATCCGATCGATGAACCCGAGCTGGCATTTTCGCTACTGCTCGAGCGCGACCTGGTGGGTCTCGAAGGCAGCAGCACGCTGACCCGCCTACTCACCGCACAAGCCTCCAGCCTGATGCGTCCGATGCCATTGCGTGTGCAGGTGCGCAGCTTCGAGGCGGTTTGCCGGGCGGTCGAGGCGCGGTTGGGCACTGGCATCCTGCCGCTGACCGCGGCACGCAGCTTCGCCGAGTCGATGCATCTGAAGGTGATTCCGCTGACCGATCCGTGGGCGCTGCGCCGGATGCTGCTTTGCCTGCGGCAAAAACCTGACCCGGCTTCGCCGCTCGGCCTGCTGGTTGCACACCTCGAAGCTCAGGCGGCGGCCGACGACGGCGACGCCTGAGCTGCGCCAACAGCGGCGCGATCGAGAGCTCAGCGCGGCAGCGTGGTGCCGACCGAGGGTCGAACACGCATCGCGCTAGCCAGGGCATCGAGCGCAGGGGTCTTCGGCAGCCAGGCCTGATCGCCATAACGAAAGTGCTGATAGTCGGACAGCGTGATCGCGCAGATCTGATCCAGAGTCGGGGGCGTCGAGGCGGGATCGGCCGGTGTCATCGCCTTGGCCAGCGCCTCGAGTCGTTCCATGCCTTCGACCATCGTGCGGCGCCGGCGCAGACCGACCGGCGTTTCGTCAAACAGCACCGGCGCGGTGACCTTGCGCGTGATGATGGTGTGCACCGAGGCGTCAATGGCTCCGAGCGCGATTCCGGCGCGCGACAAAATGCCTGCGGTTTCTTGCGGCGTGTTGCCGATCAGGCGGGGCCAGTCCGGGACCGGCCGTACCACCTCCAGCCACTGCACGATCAGCAGGCTCTCGGTCAGCGGCGTGCCGTCGTCCAGGACCAGCGCAGGCACCCGGGTTGCTGCATTGGCAGCGCGCAGGCGCGGATCGTCGGCCCAGGGATCGACGATCGTCGGTTCGATATCGAACCCTTTCTCGATCAGCGACATGCGCGTGATTCGCACGAAAGGGGAGGTGGTGTTGGCCAGCAGTTTCATGGTCGGGTCCGTGATGATCGGAAAAGGATCGCGATGCGTGTGCGACACGCGAGCTCAAAGGATTCAGCTGATCGCGCCTAGTTGCTTGAGCATGCCCAGGTTGTCGAGCAGCGCCCAGTGTTCGATCAGCACGCCGTCGCGGATCTGAAAGAGGTCGAGCACCCCGATGTCGATCTTGCGACCGGTCGCTGCCATATCGCCGAATGCACCGGTGTGAGTGCCCAGCACACGCAAACGCACCAAGACCTTCTCACCCTCTGCGACAAAGTCCTCCAGGGGCAGCTCCATGTCCGGGAACGCTGGCAGCAGCGCATCGTGTAACTGGATGACGCCCTCCGGTCCACGAACCTCGAAGGGCAAGCCCGGATCGTGGCGCACGAAGCTCGGCGCGATATGGCGTTTCATCCAGTCGACGTCGCGCTTCAGAAATGCGGTGAAGTAGTCGCGGCAAAGTTGCTTGTTGGCTTCCAGCGTGTTCATGGTGTCTCCTTGCAATTGATGAAAATTGGGCTCAAGAGCGTGAGGCTCAGGCAGCGACCAGATCGAAGCCCAGGCGGGGAAAGTGGATGTGTAAGTTCCCCGCCTGTTCGTCTCGGCGATGAATCACCACCTCATGCTCGCCCGCCGCGACCAGCGTGCCGCTGACCGGCACGCGGGCGTTGTCCTCGGGTGTCACGGTGACGGCGGTACCCGCCTTCAAGCCGCCAGGATCGCCGTTGGGCTGCAGATGAGTGACCGGCGCCGGCTCGCTGCTGCGCGCCACCTCAAAGGCCTGCTCGGCGGTCAACGCCGAGAACGAGCCATGTCCGATCGCAGCGATGCGCTCGTACCAGGGAATGATTGCCTGCAATCCCAGCAGCGCATCCACCACAGGCGGACAGTTCTTGCGCAGCAAAAAGGTGGTTTGCCAGATCGACAGGTCGGCTGCGGTGAGCGCGTCGCCGAACAGGAATGCCTTGCCGGTCAGCGCCTGCTTGAGCCAGGCGTACTGCGCGCGCACGAACTGCAGATGCTGCTCGAACTGCGGCGCCATTGCGTCCTTGCTGATGTCGATGCCAAGGTAGCCTTCCTTGCGATCCTTGATGAACTCCGGCGGAATGTGCTCACCGATGTAGTGCACCAGCACGCCGATGGTCGGAATCCACATCTGGCGCTCCCAGGCAAACCCCAGGCCGCGGGCCAGGCCTTCGCTGGCCGCCGGCAACAGCGGTTTGCCGCCCGGATACAGGCGATCAAGCGTTGGCATGATCAGTTGCGTGTCGCAGTAGATATCGGCGCCGACCTGCAGCACCGGCGCACGCCGGTAGCCACCGGTCAGCGGCGTGAGCAAGGGGCGCGGTGGCATGCCGGGGATGTCGACCGACTGCCAGGCGATGCCCTTGTAGCCAAGCGCGGTGCGCACCTTCTCCGAGAAGGTCGAAAACTCATAGTTGTGAAGAATGGGACTGGTCATGACTTGGTCTCTGGTTTCTGGGGGTTCAGTACATGATGTGACCGCCGTCGACCACGATGGTCTGGCCGCTGACGAAAGCGGCCAGATCGCTAAGCAGGTAGAGCGCGGTGCCCACGAGATCGTCGGGGCGCTGCTCGCGCGAGATTGCACGCGCCTTCAGAAAGCTCTGCTGCCACTCGATCGGACGATTTTTCGTCGCATCGGTGATTACAAAACCTGGGGCGATCGCATTGCAGCGCACACCGTCTTTGCCGCATTCCTTGGCAAGCCCCTTGGTCATCGACAGCACCGCGCCCTTGGTGGCGACGTAGTGCAGGTAGCCAGGTTGCCCGGCCACCGCCACCACCGAGGAGATATTGATGATCGATCCGCTCTTGCGCTCGCGCATCGCAGGCATCACTGCCTTGCAGCACAGCCACACGCCCTTGACATTGATCTGGAAAATGCGTTCCCAGATCGCCGGGTCGAGATCCTCAAAGGGCGTGAGTTTGACTTCGCGAAAATAGGCTGCGTTATTGATCAGTCCGTCGATCCGGCCGGTCGCCTTGATGGCGGTCTCGGCCATCGCGCGAACCGACGCATCATCACCAACATCGACCTTCGCATAGGTGGCATGGCCGCCAGCGGACTTGATCAGGTCCATTGTCTCGTCGGCTGCATTCATGTCGGCGACGATCACGTGTGCGCCCTGGGCTGCTGCGCCAAGTGCGAAGGCCTGACCGATGCCGGTGGCGGCGCCGGTGATCACGATGGTGTGGTCGGTGAGCAGGTTTTGTGCGGTCATAGAGTTGTTTCCCGATTGCGCCCGATGCGGGCAGATGAATGAAGACTTCCCTGGTTCAGTGTCGATGGCCTGGCTGGGCGCCACGGTGGCGGCCCATGGGTGTGTCGTCGGCGCGAGTCGCCGGCGTCGCGGCGCAGCGCGCCTTGTCGTCGCAGTCATGGACCAGCAGGTTTTGCGACCATTTGTCGCGAACCGGCCCGGAGATATCGACCGAGACTGACCACACGCCAAGCATTTCCAGTTCGAGCCTGCCGATGAACTGACCGGGTTTGCCGGTGGACTCGGCCTTGGTCGGTCGGATCGTGTGCGCCATCGGCATCGAGGGCATCAAGGCACCCAGGGTCACCTGGGCCGTCTCCAGCGCAGTGCCGTCACGACGCTGCAGATCGATCAGGCATTCGAGCATCGGGCCAATCCCGAAGGACACGCATTGCAGCGTCACTTTCGGACGGGAGCCCGACTGCGCGGCGACCTGTCCAGGCAAAGCAAGGGTCAGCACCGCGCAGACGCAAGACAGGATCAGCCGCGTAGCCCGGAGATTAGGGGTCATGACGAAATTTCCTTTCGCCCCGGAGGATTTGACGCGCCGGACGACAGGGGCGATGTGGCGCGCACGCTACCTGCAAAAAACCGAAACCCATTCAGACGATGCACCAGTGTCTCGTCGAGCAGTCCGCGCGGCCGCCAGCGCAGAAATAGGGCGACCAGGCCACCGAAGATCACCATGCGCCAGCCTGGGAACAGGCGTGAGGCATCCAGCAGACCCAGATCGAACATCACCCCAAGCAAGGGGCCAAGCGCAGTACCCAGCCCACCCAATAACGCGTAACCGACCGCATGCACGCCGAGCATCGGGTCGAACACCGCCGGCTCGATGTAGGTCGTGCGATGCGCGTAGAG
>JALRBB010000520.1 GCA_023257915.1 Quisquiliibacterium sp.
GCACCATCCGCCCGCTGCCATTCCAGACGGTGCCATTGGCATCGGCCAGCCGCACCCGCCCGAGTGTTGCGCGATCCAGCGCCAGGTCCACGAACGAGGCTGGAGCAAATGCGAGCGCTGATCCGAGCGCCGAGACCACGCCGGCGGCCAGCAGCATGCTCCAGCGCGCGGCCGACATCAGTGTGTCGCTCCTGGCCTGCATGCGTGCGCGAGCCCGTGCATCACCGCCCCGGTCTCGCCGGCGACTCGAGCACCAGCTTCACGTCGACGACGCCGGGACCGCCGGCACGCACGATCGACAGGTCAAGCACCCGCAAGCGCGTCTGGCGCAAGGTCGCATCCAGCCATAACAGCCAGGCTTCATGAGGCACTCCGGCAAAGCGCAACTCGAACAGGGCGCCATCACGCTTTAGCTCGGCCAGTGCCGCGCCGAAGCCGGCGGCCTGGGTGGATGCGGACAGCGCCGCCTGCAGGGCCTGCGCAGATTCGCTGGCACGGGGCACGGCGGACAAGCGTCGCGCCTCTGAGGCCAGCGCACCGAGTTGCGCCGCTTGCGCACGCAAGACCGGCAACTCTGCCGCAAGCTTGCGATTGGCCTTCCACGCGGGCTCGAAGGCGAGCAGGTACAGCAAGGCGATGGTGATCACGACGAACGCGCCCAGCACCATGCGCCGCTCGCGGCTTGCCAGCGAGCCCCAATGCCTGAGCAAGGTCTCGATCATGAGCGCACCCGAACGATGGCAAGCGACGGATCCGCCGCGTCGAACTCGAGCGTCAAGCCGCGCTGAGCCAGGTCCGCCTTGAGCGTCTCGCGAGCCGATGCGCCGGCCAGAAACTCGTCGCGAAACCGCGCACGAAGGCGGCCACCACGATAGTCGAGCGACTCAAGCGCATCGTTGGCGCGTGCACCGAGCGCCAGCGACAGCCGCGACAGCATCGGCAGAAAATCCTCGGCCGAGCTACGTCCGGTGTCGAGGCGCAGTTCGGCAACCTGACGCTGCATCTGCAGCAGCGGGTCGATGACTACCCGGGCATCCGGGAAAGTGTCGCGAAACGTAGCCTCCATGCCGGCCCGCAGTTCGACACGCTCGCGTGCCATCTGTCCCCACTGCAAGTTCAGTCCGACCAGCCAGGCCGCCAGGCAGGCGGCAGCAATCGCCGCAGGCACGCGCCAGGAACGCCAGTCGATCGATGCGATCAGCCGACTGCCGGCCGTACCGCGACGCCCATCGAGCAGGTTGACCGCGCCCTCTTGCGCGACCGCGAGTCCCTCGAACGAGAACGGCAATTGCCGGGCTTCGCAGGCCTGCGAGACCGAATCGCGCCAGTCGGGCGATTCGGCCAATACCCGCAGTTGCGCAGCAGGCCCGGTCGATAATGATCCGGCCTGCAGCACGCTGTCGATCGCCTCGGTGCGCGCCGACGTGTCGGTTCCGGCCGACCAGCCGAATCCCTCGAACTGCCCGGTGCGCACTGCCAGACCGTCATGCACGCAAGCCAGCGTCCAGTTCGCCGGCGTCTGCGCCGACCAGGGCAGCGCGAGCTGCGCCGGCCAGGCGGCAAGCAGCCTGACCCCGCGGCGCTCGAACGCACCAACGACGAACTCGAGCCATCCGCGATCGATCACCGCGACCAGCCTGCGGCCGTCGGGCAATTGCGGTCCGAGCGCGAACGCACAGCTTTGGGGATCCTGAAGCAGCGAGTCTTCGACCAGATTGGGCAGCGCGCGAGCCAAGCGCGCGCCGGAAAGCGGCGGCAGCTTGACCGCCAGCAGCGTCACGTCGCGGGCATCGAACACCAGCACCGCAGACCTCAGCGCAGGCAGCGCTTCCAGACTGGTGCGCGAGCCGCGGGCGCCGGCAGCCGCATCGACCGACGCAGTCACGACCAGCAAGCTCGGCTCGGAGACAAGCGCGCGCTCGCCGACCGTTCGCGGCGGAATCCAGACGGCTGCTGAACGCCTCAATATCGTTGTTGCCATACGATTTCAACCCGATCGACGCTACGCTCCAGCAGGGTTTCGCTGAGCGACTCGACCCGCTCGAAGCGTACCATTCCACGCACTGTGAAATAGTTCGACGCGACCCCCATCAATGCCGGCGACAGCACCGGCTGGTCTTCGATCAGCGCGGACGCCTCGCCGAGCTGGCGAAAGAAGGTGCGCTCGCGCTGCGAGACAAAGCGGCGAGCACCGGACAAACCCAGTTGCGGAATCAGTGCCGCCATGACCTCGGCTGGCGCGGTGTTCACGTTCACTGGCGTGGCGCGGGGCAAGACGATGGCAAATGGCAGCAGTCGCTCGACGCTGTC
>JALRBB010000542.1 GCA_023257915.1 Quisquiliibacterium sp.
GGTGCCGACGGCGAGACTCGAACTCGCACAGCTTTCGCCACTACCCCCTCAAGATAGCGTGTCTACCAATTTCACCACGTCGGCACTGGGGTACTACATGGGTCTGCCGATGCTGCCCGACAGACTAAAAACTGCTGAGCCGAGGATCGCTCAGCCCGAGATTCTACCTCGGAATCTGGGTCTGTGTCCCGGCCTTGCCTTCCGTAGTCTGGGCAGGCTTGGGCTCTGCTGCCGGGACGCTTCCTGCAGCCCCAGCAGGCGCTGTTGATGCCGGGATGGAACTCGTTCCGGCGGGCTGCTCCATGATGCTCTTGGCCGCAGTGGGCGACTTGTTCGTGACAAACGCAAGACCAAGCGTACTGACCAGAAACACGGTAGCCATCGCCGCGGTGGTACGACTCAGAAAGTTCGCCGCACCGGTCGCTCCAAACAGGCTACCCGAGGAGCCCGAGCCAAACGCCGCCCCCATATCGGCGCCCTTGCCGTGTTGTAGCAACACCAGCACGATGACGCCAAGCGCGCTAAGCACCTGGACGACGACGAGAATCGTCAGCAAGAAATCCATCAATCAACCCCGTGCGAGCGCCGCTGCGCGGACAATCGCGATGAAATCATCGGCCGACAGGGACGCACCGCCAATCAGGCCGCCGTCGATGTCGGGCATTTCGAAAAGACCTTGTGCGTTGGCCGGCTTGACGCTGCCCCCGTACAGGATCCTGAGTTCCGGTGCGCAGGCAAATCCGATTGCCGCCAGCCGCGCACGCACAAAGGCATGCACCTGCTGCGCCTGCTCGGCACTGGCGCTGCGCCCGGTACCGATCGCCCAAACAGGCTCGTAGGCAATCACGAAGCGGGCGGCATCGGCCTGCGGCGCGAGTCCGGCCAAGGCCTCGAGCTGGCGCGCCAGCACAGCCTCGGTGCGCTCCTGCTCGCGCTCCTCAAGGGTCTCGCCAATACACACAATGACCGCAAGCCCGGCCTGCAGCGTACGCGCCGCTTTTGCAGCGACAGCCTCGTCAGTCTCACCAAACAGCGTACGACGCTCGGAGTGCCCGACGATCGCCCAGCGACAGCCAAGATCGGCGAGCATCGCCGAGGAGACCTCCCCGGTGTATGCGCCGTTGTCGTATTCGGACAGGTTCTGGGCGCCGAATTCGATGCCTGAGCCGGCAAGCGCGGCAGCCGTCTGCGCAAGATACGGATACGGCGGACACACGACGACTCCCACAGCGCCATCGGCCGAAGCTCCACCAGCCACACTTCGCTTTGCATCGGCATGCGAGACGAGCGCAGTAAGCAACGCGGCGTTGGCGGCCGAGTCACCATGCATCTTCCAGTTGCCTGCAACAAGCGGTTTGCGTGCGGTCATCGAATCTTGCGCGAAATGGGAAGGCCCGGGAAAAGGAAAGCTGCGAAAAGACTCCGGAAGCTGCTCGTCAAGAGCGCTTCGCGGCAAACCCTAGATTTTACGATGCGCGGCCGCGCAGGGTCAATTTGACTGCCGCTCGTCGTGGTCGGAACGGTCCTGCGCGGCCGCAGCCTCTTTCCAGGGCAACTCGCGCCCAGAGCGCCAGCGCAGGAACCAGACCGCATAGCCGGACAGGCCATAGAGAAGGAACAGGCTGAACAGCACCACCGGCGGATCGGACGAAACGACCACGAACATCAATACCAACGCCAGCAGGAAGATAAAGGAGACGCTCTTTTTCAGATTGACCTCCTTGCCACTATAGAACGGCGCGTTGGAGACCATCGTCACGCCCGCATACACCGTCAGCAGCCAGGCGGCCCAGGCAAGGTCTTGCGGGCTTGCGGTGATCCACTTGGTCTCGCGCAGATCAGTGACGATCCACACCAGGCCTGCGATCAGCGCAGCAGCGGCCGGGCTGGGCAGCCCTTGAAAGTAGCGTTTGTCGACAACACCGATGTTGGCATTGAAACGCGCTAGTCGGAGCGCGGCACCCGCACAGTAGACGAATGCGGCGATCCAGCCCCATTTGCCCAGTCCGCGCAGCGTCCATTCGTACATGACCAGCGCAGGGGCGGCGCCGAAGGACACCATGTCGGACAAGCTGTCGTACTGTTCGCCAAATGCGCTCTGGGTGTTCGTGAGGCGTGCGACCCGGCCATCAAGCCCGTCGAGCACCATCGCGATGAAGATCGCGATCGCCGCGGCCTCAAAGCGCTGGTTCATTGATTGCACGATCGCATAGAAGCCGCAAAAGAGTGCCGCGGTGGTGAACGCGTTGGGCAGCAGATAGATGCCGCGCGACGGCCTGGGTTGCTCGCGCCGCGCTTGCGCGAGCAACTCGCGCGCCACACGGCGCTCGCGCGCAGCCTCGCGGGCAGCTTCGCGCAGCGCACGAATGCTTCGAAATCCGGGACGACGTGGCTGGTCCATCAGGCTTTCGCCAGAACCGCGGTAACAAGAAAAGCGTAGTGCATGGCGTGAGTATAGAACCAGGCTCGCGCCGTGGGCACCCTAATCGACGCAGCAAGACCCGCCCGGACCTGGCCTCGACCCCCAAAAAAACGCCCATCAGCCTGATCGGCGATGGGCGTTTGCGAGCCGCGGGACCAGATCCCGCGCACCGGGCGATCAGTTGCGGGTCTTGTCGACCAGCTTGTTCGCCTTGATCCAGGGCATCATCGCGCGCAGTTTCTCGCCGACGACCTCGATCGGATGCTCAGCCATGATGCGGCGCTTGGACAGCAGCGTGGGTGCGCCAGCCTTGTTCTCAAGGATGAACTGCTTGGCGTATTCGCCGGTCTGGATGCGCTCGAGCGCAGCCTTCATCGCAGCCTTGGCCTCCGGTCCGATGATCGACGGGCCGGTGAAGTACTCGCCGAACTCAGCGTTGTTCGAGATCGAGTAGTTCATGTTGGCGATGCCGCCTTCGTAGATCAGGTCGACGATCAGCTTGAGCTC
>JALRBB010000039.1 GCA_023257915.1 Quisquiliibacterium sp.
CTGATGCCCAGTGGTCTCGCTCCGTCGCGGCTACGCCCCCCGTGCGACGGCTCCACCGCAGCACGGCGCTCCTTCGTCGCGCGTGCCGCTACTCGACCAGCGGGACCTGCGACGGGTCCGTCGCAGCCGCGGCGCTCGGTGGTGAGCACGGAGTGTTCACCCCGCAGACCTGGACGGTGTCGGACCCCCGGCCTAGGTTGAGCGTGTCATCCACGTCACATGATTCGGGGGGATCATGCACCGCACTCCACGTCCACGACTCGTCCGGCTGGCCGCCGTGTGCGCCGGCCCCGTGCTGGCCCTCGGGCTCGTCGTCGCGCCCACCACGGCGCAGGCCGTCACCTACGTCGCGCTCGGCGACTCCTACTCCTCCGGCCTCGGCACCCGCTCCTACCTCGACGACGGCACCGAGTGCCGACGCTCGGCGCAGTCCTACCCGGCGCTCGTCGCCGCGGCTCGCGGGTGGTCGCTCGACCTGCGCGCCTGCTCGACAGCGTCTGGGGTGATCATGTGTTCATCGAGGAACGCACTGTGGATGTGCATATCCGACGACTGCGCCTGGCGCTGCGTCCGACGGGCCATGACCGTCTGGTCGAGACGGTCCGTGGCGGCGGCTACAGGTTCCTGCCCGCATGATCGGCTTGCGCGCGATGATGATTCCGCTCGCCGCGTTGGCGATCGGTCTGGCGCTGCATGCGCTGTTCGGTCCGGTCGCGGCAGCCGGATGGCTGGCGTTGGCTTTGCTGGCGATCGCCGGACTCCAGGCCTTTCGTCTCGCCCGCCTGCATCAATGGGCGGCGCTACCGCGTCAGCGCGACTTGCCGCAGGCCTACGGCGCCTGGGGACGGATGCTCGACCGGATCGGCCGCTTCGCCCGACAGGAACAACAGAGTCGGGACGAGCTCAACGAGGAACTCGGTCAGCTGCATGCAGCGGTCGATCAGTTGCCGGACGGTCTGACATTGATCGACCGTTTCGACCAGATCGAGTGGTGCAACAACGCGGCCGCCGAATTGCACGGAATCTTCGCCACCGGAAGACCGGTACATCATTTCGTGCGCCAGCCAGAATTCGTCGACTATCTCGATAGCGGCAACTTTGCCAGGCCACCGGTCATTGCGCTCGCGTCGCGGCCGGGCCGGCTCTATGAGCTGCGCCTGCATGCGGTTGGGGACGGCGGCAAGCTGCTGATCACCCGGGATGTCACCGAGCATGCGAAGCTCGACTCGATGCGCAAGGACTTCGTGGCCAATGTCTCGCACGAAATCCGCACTCCGGTCACCGTGATCGGTGGGTTTGCTGAAACGCTGCTCGAACTCGAACTGGACGAAGCCGCGCGGCGCGAGTACCTGGCGATGATTCTGAAGCAAAGCCAGACGATGCAGCGGCTGGTCGACGATCTGCTGACGCTGTCCTCGCTGGAAAACGCCAGCGCACCAGCGCAGGAGGACGATGTCGATCTGCACGCGATGGCGCAGGGCCTTGCCGAGGAAGCTCGAATCCTCTCGCAGGGCAGGCATACGATCGAACTGCGAATCAACAACTTTCCGGCTCTGCGGGCGAATACCGCGCAGATCGAATCCGCGATCCGGAATCTATTGACCAATGCGGTTCGCTACACGCCGCAAGGCGGCCGGATCACAATCGATTGGCGCATCCGCGATGGCTTCGGAGAGTTACGCGTGTCGGACACCGGCATCGGCATCGCAGCCGAGCATCTGCCAAGGCTCGCAGAGCGCTTCTATCGCGTGGACCGCGGTC
Organism: Quisquiliibacterium sp.; assembly: GCA_023257915.1. Classification (GTDB taxonomy): domain Bacteria; phylum Pseudomonadota; class Gammaproteobacteria; order Burkholderiales; family Burkholderiaceae_E; genus Quisquiliibacterium. Next base: position 1,762 of record JALRBB010000039.1, read on the forward strand.
GTTCTCGCGAGACCGGTGGAACCGGGCTTGGCCTGGCGATCGTCAAGCACATCATGTCGCAACATGGTGGTCAGTTGCGGATTGAAAGCATCCCCGCGCAAGGCAGCATGTTCACACTGCGCTTTCCGGGCAGACGCGTGCTTGAAGCACCGCCCGGCAGCGAACATCTCCGGCCCTAGCCTTGCGCCTTGCCGCCGGCGGCACTGGCCGCATGCCGCATGTCGACCCCCTCGACAACGTTGACCACGTACTCGGCGATATTTTTTGCGTGATCTCCGATCCGCTCAAGCGACTGAACGACGAACACCAGATCCATGGCCGGCTGGATGACGAGATGACCTTCAGCCATCTGGGCGAGCAGCTTCGCATTGAGTGAATCGCGCAAACCATCGACCTGCTGGTCACGGGCCACCAGGCGAGCTGCCACCAGCGTGTCGTGACGCACGAATGCATCGAGCGCCTGCTGCAGCATCAAGCGTACCGAGTCTGCCATGCTGCGTACTTCATCGAAGGGCAGCTGCTCGCGCCCCTCGGCACGATCCAGTCCGCGCGCCTTGAGCGCGATCTTCTTGGCCTCATCGCCGATCCGCTCCAGGTCGTTGACCGTGTGAATCGACCCGATCACCTCACGCAGGTCAACGGCCAGCGGCTGGCGCTTGGCCAAAATACGATTGCACAACAGGTCGGCCTGCAGGTGGTACTGGTTGACGATGTCCTCGTCGACGAGCACCTGCGAGACCAAGCCCAGGTCGCGATGCTCGATCGCGTCGATCGCGCGGCCGACCTGTTTTTCGACCAGGCCACCCATCGTCATCACGGTGCTGCGCATCCCGTCGATGTCGGCATCAAATGCCTTCAGCGTGTGTTGCATCGCCCACTCCCGGAAAACCTTGCTGGAATCGTCGTTGGTCGGAAAGAACGCCAAAGTCCTTGCCCGAAACCCGACCCACTGTTGTGAATTATGGAATGATCTCGAACTTGCATGACGAGCGTATGACAGACTTCGTCTTATTGCATCTGCTCAGCTGCATCCGACACGACACGATAACTCCTCCCTGGCGATGAACGACCCTGAATC
>JALRBB010000209.1 GCA_023257915.1 Quisquiliibacterium sp.
GGTCAGCGTGTTTCGCCAACCGTCCGGCTATGCAAACGGCGCCACGCGTGATCGCAACGGCCGGCTGATCCACTGCGAGCACGGCGGCCGTCGCGTGGTGCGCACCGAGGCAGACGGCAGCGTAGTGGCCATCGCCGAGCATTTCGAAGGCAAGCGCCTGAACTCACCGAACGACGTGGTCTGCAAGTCCGACGGCTCAATCTGGTTTACCGATCCGAGCTTCGGAATCCTGGGTTACTACGAGGGCGGTAAGGCACCGCCGGAGCTGCCCACGAATGTCTACCGGCTCGATGTCGACGGCAGCCTGACGGTGGTCGCCGAGGGCATCAACCAGCCCAACGGCCTGGCGTTCTCACCGGATGAATCGCTGCTGTACATCGTCGAGTCGCGTTCGACACCGCGCCGCATCCTCGCCTATGACGTCACCCAGCAGGGCCGCGCGCTGAGCGGCGGACGCATCCTGATTGACGCCGGCCCGAAGGGCACGCCCGATGGTTTCCGGGTCGATATCCACGGCAACCTGTGGTGTGGCTGGGGCATGGGCGAGGCGGGCCTGGACGGCGTGCATGTGTTCAACCCGGACGGCAAGTTGATCGGCTGCATCGACCTGCCCGAGCGCTGCGCGAACTTGTGCTTTGGCGGACTGCATCGCAACCGGCTGTTCATGGCTGCCAGCACTTCGGTGTACGCACTGTATGTGAACACGCAGGGCGTCGGGTACTTCTAGGCGTTCAATAGGCGCTTAGCCGGCCGGCTGGCGCGTCCAGTGCTGCGCGTTGACCGCGCCGCGCGGAACCTTGCCTTGCAGGATCTGCGCGGCCTGCGCGACGGTCTCCAGCGACTGGTGCTCGATCGCCGGCAGGGTCAGCCCGCCAATGTGCGGCGTCGCGATCACGTCGGCGCGCGCGGCGAGCGAGGGCTGTGGCATCTGGTCCGGCGCCCGGCCGACGTCCAGCGCAGCTCCGGCAAGCTTGCCGAGCTCCAAGGCCTGCTGCAGTGCCTGTTCGTCGACGAGATTGCCTCGCGAGACGTTGACCAGGTACGCGCCCCGCTTGATCAGCGCGAGCGCTCGCGCATCGATCAGGTTCTCGGTCTCGGGCGTGGCCACCGCAAGCGGCACGACGTAATCGGCCTGCGAGAGCAGCTCATGAAGCGGCACTTGCTCGATGCCGGCCAGATCCGCGCTAACGTACGGATCGCTGACCAGAACGCGCATGCCAAACGCGAGGCCCAACTGCGCCACCCGTCGCCCGATCGCGCCAAAACCGATCACGCCAAGCGTCGTGCCCTCGAGTTGCGCGCCCATCGCCGCCGATGGCAGCTCTCCGGCGTGGTATTGCGCGGCCGAGCGCGACACGCCGCGCGACAGGTCGATCATCATGCCGAACACCAGTTCGCTGACCGAGGCGACGAACCCTGCGCTCGCCTGGGTGACCAGCACCCCGGCACGGCTCGCGGCGGCAACGTCGACATTGCGGATGTCGATCGCGCAGCGCAGGAACGCGACCAGCCGCGGTAGCGATTCGAACAGCGTCGCGTCGGCCGGCGACTGCCGGTAGCTGACGATCAGCTCGCAATCGTGCGCCGCGTCGATCAGCGCGTCGCCTTGGAGGGGCTCCTCGCCCAGGTGCAGTCGCACTTCGCCGAGCGCTTGCAGCCCGGCAAGGGCGCGCTCACCGTAATAGTTGGCGAGGGCGTCGGGGGAGTGGGTCAGCAGGATCCGGGGCATTGGACAGTAGGATGACCTCTGGCGATTACTTGTTCTTGTCGAAGCTAAGCAGCTCCGAACCACCGCCGCCGCTAAACGACAGTAGGCCGCTCTCGGTATAGATCCCCAGCTTGGCCCGGGTGTCGGTGATATCCAGGTTGCGCATCGTCAGCTGGCCGATCCGGTCCTGTGGGCTGAACGGCGCGTTCTCGACTTTCTCCATGCTCAGCCGCTCGGGCGCATAGGTGAGGTTGGGGCTTTCGGTGTTCAGCAGGCTGTAGTCATTGCCGCGGCGCAGCTCCAGAGTCACTTCGCCGGTCACCGCCGCCGCGACCCAGCGCTGTGCGGTTTCGCGCAGCATGATCGCCTGCGGGTCGAACCAGCGGCCCTGATAGAGCAGGCGGCCGAGCTTCAGGCCATTGATGCGGTATTGCTCGATGGTGTCTTCGTTATGAATGCCAGTGACAAGCCGTTCATAGGCGATGTACAGCAGCGCGAGACCCGGGGCTTCGTAGATACCGCGACTCTTGGCTTCGATGATGCGGTTCTCGATCTGGTCGCTCATGCCCAGGCCGTGACGGCCACCAATCGCGTTGGCCTCCATCATGATGCCGACTGCGTCGTTGCTGAAGTCCTTGCCGTTGATCGCAACCGGACGACCC
>JALRBB010000263.1 GCA_023257915.1 Quisquiliibacterium sp.
CGACACGCAGACCGGCACTGACTTTTGACGGGGCGGCCGACAGTCCGTCGAGCGCCACGAGCCGCCCGGCTGCGGCCTCCCAGTGCATCAGCAGTGTGCCACCTCCGATACCAGAGGACTGCGGCTCGACCAGACCGAGCACCATTTGTGCGGCGATCGCGGCGTCGATCGCGCTGCCGCCGCGCGCGAGCATTGTCAGCGCGGCGTCGGTCGCCAATGGATGCGCAGTCACGGCGATGGTCTCGGACGCTGGCAGATCGCCCGCGCCTTTGGCCGTCCAGGCGCTGGACGTCGGAAAAGATTCGGCGCGATGCGCAGGACCTGCGCATCCGGACGCCAGCGCGAGCAGCAGCGCTGCGGCCCAAGCCGCCAGCACCCGGTCTGTTGCCGGACCCAGCCTCGCCAGTGGGCGCCGCAGCGGATTCATGCGCTCAGGCCTGCTCGCGCAACCTGGCCGCAGCGCTGTCAATCGCATCGGTCAGTTCGCGATAGCTGTTGGTGACCGGAAACTGCGGGAACTGCGCCGTAATGGTGGCCGGCGCATGGATGAAAAAGCCGGCATGCGCAGCACCAAGCATCGCGGTGTCGTTGTAGGAATCCCCGGCTGCCATGACCTGAAAATTCAGGCCGCGCAGCGCGTTGACCGCAGCCCGCTTCTGATCGGGCATCCTGAGCCGGTAATTGGTGACCTTGCCGTCAGTCGCAACCTCGAGTCGATGACACAGCAGCGTCGGCCGGCCGAGCTGGCGCATCAATGGGTCGGCAAATTCATAAAACGTATCGGACAGGATGAACACCTGATACCGGCTGCGCAGATCGTCGAGAAACTCACGCGCGCCGGGCAGCGGCCCCATGCCGTCGATGACGCTCTGGATGTCGGGAAGCTTCAGGCCGTGGCTGTCGAGCAGCTTGAGCCGAAACTTCATCAGCTTGTCGTAGTCCGGTTCGTCGCGGGTAGTGCGAGAAAACTCGGCGATGCCGGTGCGCTTGGAAAACTCGATCCAGATTTCGGGAACGAGCACCCCTTCCATGTCGAGACAGACGACCTGCAACTGAACCTCCGCGAACTGTTTTCCGGCGCAAGGCCGATCTGCCGGGATGCCTTGTCGGCGTCGATCCGCAGACGATCCCGGCGCAACCGGCTGCAGCCTCGCGATGTTACCCGATGGTGGCGCAAGCGCCGGCCGCAGGCACGGCTGGCGCGGTCTGGTTCAGCTTCCGGTCCACACCGGCGCACGCTTGTTCAGAAATGCATCGACGCCTTCGGCGAAATCCTTCGACAGATAGGCCGACAAGATCAGCCTCTCGTCAGTCTCCGGATCAAAAGGCGCGCGCAATGCGAGCAGCGCCTGCTTGGTGACCCGCATCGTCAGCGGCGCATGGCCGGCAACCGTCTCGGCCAGCGCCAGCGAACGCTGCTCAAGCGCTGCATAGTCGTCGACGATCTCGCTGAGCATGCCAGCCTGGCGCATTTCCTGCGCGTCGAACAAGCGGGCAGTCATCACCATGTCCTTGACCCGGGCCGGGCCGATCACAGCGGCGAAACGGACATGGCTCTCGAGCGACAGGCAATTGCCAAGCGTGCGCGCGATCGGCAAGCCGAAGCGGGCATCGGCGGTCGCAATGCGCAGATCACAGCAGGCCGCGATACCCAGCCCGCCGCCGGTGCAGGCACCGGCAATTGCCGCGATCGTGGGCACCCTGCAGCCTTCGAGCACATCGAGAATCTCTCCGATGCGGCGCTCGTAGTCGATCGCATGCTGCGCCGACGTGAACGCACGAAACTCGGAAATATCGGTGCCGGCCGCAAAGGCCTTGCCGCCCGCGCCGATGATCAACATCACGCGAATCGAGGGGTCTTCATTGACCTGCGCGATCGTCTGCGCGAGTCGCTCGTACATCGCGAAGGTCATCGCATTGCGTGATTGCGGGCGATTGATCGTGACACGCATCGTCGCGCCAATGCGCTCAACGAGCAGATCCTGCGTCGGATCCTGCAACTTGGATTCAGTAGACATTGTCGACTCCATCATCAGATGCTGGCCGCCGGCGGCCAGCGAAATTCATGCGCGCGGATCATGTACCCGAGGCCATAGCGGACGGGTGACATGGCGATAAGGCAGTTCTGTCATGTTCATCGAGGCGGCCCCCGGCGCCGACACGTACAGCAATTCGCGGGCGATCGGTGCGAAACCAGCCTGGAAATGCTGGGTGGACTTGACGATCAGCGCGCGCGGACGCAACGGATCGATACCGACAGCACGGAAGCACTCCGGGTGGAAACTCTGCACACGATAATCATTGACGACCACATCGACCGCATCGGCATCCGATGTCCCCGCGACACGCAGCCAGGCCATGTCACCGAGCGCGGCCATCGTGCCGCCAAACGGTTGACGGGCGCGTTGCACCAAGCCCTTGATCTCGACGCGCAGATCGAGCGCATCGCCGGAACTTGGCCCGAGTTTTCCGCCAATTCGCATATCGAAGCGCGCACCAACCCCGGCGTCGAAGGCCAGCGCGGTGGCGATCGGATCCCATAACGGCGACAGCGCAAAACCGCCGACCCCACGCTCGAGCAGACGGCGCAGCACAAACGTGGAGTCGCCGGGCGCACCGATCCCTGGATTGTCAGCCGTGTCGGCAAGCACGAACGGGCGGCCGTCCGCATCATGTGCAAGCACATGGTCGATCGCCTCGTCGATGCTGACAAAGGGCGGAATGATCGCGAAGCGCGAATCCCAGACCTGCTCGCCGAGATCCTTCGCCAGGCGTGCGGCGAGTTCCTTGTCACGGTCTGCCACGACCAGAACCCGGGTGCCGACCTCCGGCGTATCGCCCCACGGAAAACCGTGTGCGAGCGACACCGACAGCACGCCAGGCTCCCGCTCGAGCGCCTTCATATGAGCCACGATTCCGCTCATCGGTTCCCGCGTGGTCGGATAGACACCGAGCATCGCGCAATCATGAACCGCCATCACCGGATGGACCTCCCCGAGCAGGCAACGCACGACCAGATCGAACACCTCCTGCGCGCGCTCAGCGACATCGATGTGCGGATATTCCTTGAAAATCACCATCAGGTCGGCGCTGCGCACCTTCTGGTCGGTAAGGTGACAGTGCAGGTCAAGCTCACAGGCGATCAGCACCTGCGGACCCACCAATTCCCGAACCCGGGCCAGCAGATCGCCTTCGGCATCCGGATAGCCATCGGCGATCATCGCGCCGTGCAGATTGAGCAGCACCGCGTCCAGCGGCAGTGCCGCCTGCAGTTCGCGCAATATCTCGTCGCGCAGCGACTCGTAGGTGCTTTGCGTGGTGTCACCAGCCGGCGTCGCAAACGCGGCAAGGCCTTCGGTCACTGTCCAACCGAGCGCACGGGCACGCTCGCGCCAGATCACCAGCGGCAGGCCGAACAACGAGGGCTTGTCGCCATGGCGACCTTCGCGCACCAGCATTGCGCCTTCGAAGATGCTTATACCGGTGGGAATCGGGGAAAACGAATTGCTTTCAGTGCCCAGGCAGGCGGTGAAGATGCGTCGGCTCATCGGAGTTGTCGTTTCTGGAGTCTTGGTAGGCGCGGGACGATGACCTGCGTGCTGTTCGATGGCCGGATCGAGCCCGTTCGACCGATTGCCGACTGCGATCATGGACCGATCGGTGCGAAAGGGTGGCTAGCTGACCTTCGATCCTGCAATGTAGCCCAAAGCGGCTCACCACATCGAACGCAGTCGCTCGGCGATTCCGGGAGGCGACGCGCAATTCGGCTCGCCCTCGCGTGTGGCGTTCTCCCCCGACGTGGCATCGATCACCAAGCCGGAGCGCTCGATCCCGGCCACACGGAAGGCTTGCTCCGGCTGCGCTGCCTGGCCAGGCTCCGGTGCGCTGACCTGCTGCAGGCGGGCGAGAACCGCCGGCGTGAGGAAACGGCTGCGGGCGCCGTGCACATGGCCGGCACCCAGGCGCGGCTGGTGTGTGACGTAGTAGCGCAAGGGCTCGAGCAGTTGCAGCGAGTCGCGGGCCCGAGTGATCGCGACATACAACAGGCGCCGCTCCTCATCGATCGCCGCTGGATCACCCGTTGCGTACTCGTTCGGAAAATTGCCGTCCGCCACATTGAGCACGTAGACGCTATCCCACTCCTGGCCCTTGGCTGAATGCACGGTGGACAGCACCAGGTAGTCCTCATCGCGCAAGGGCTCACCAGCCAGATCGCCGGTGGCTTGCGGAGGATCGAGCGCCAGTTCAGTCAGAAAACGTTCGCGGGTTCCGAAGCGCTGCGCGATCTGCGCGAGCATGTCCAGGTCTGCGGCACGCACCGCCGCATCATCATGACGACGTTCGAGCACCGGGAAGTACCAGTCGCGCACCAGAGCC
>JALRBB010000361.1 GCA_023257915.1 Quisquiliibacterium sp.
GGTCAGCGGACCGACATGCCCGATCTTGACCACAGTCTGCGCGCTGGCAGAGGCTGCGACAAAAGAGAACGCCGCGGCTACCGCTGCGCTGATCAAACTGGCTTGCATCGATATCTCCTGTGTGTGTAATTTCCGACGGGATGCATCCGCGCTCACTGGCACATTCCTGCGCCACGTCGGACGCTCAATTTATTCGAAAACCAGAGTGCGGGCAATCTGCGTTCTGAACGCTGCGAGGAGCCACGCGCTTACCGCGTGCTTTGCTCCCTTGAACTTGCAAGGTTTGCCGGTTAGCTGTGTTTAAGCAGCCTTTGCTTTTCACGTTGCCATTCGCGTTCTTTCTCGGTGGCACGTTTGTCGAACTGGCGCTTGCCCTTGGCCAAGCCCAGCGCGAGCTTGATTCTTCCCCGGGTGTAGTGCAGGTCGAGCGGAACCAGCGTATACCCGGCGCGTTCCACCTTGCCGATCAGCTTGCTGATCTCCTCGGCGCGTAACAGCAGCTTGCGATTGCGTATCGGATCGGGCTTGATGTGCGTCGACGCCTCGGGCAGCGCTGTGATGTGCGCACCGATCAGGTACAGCTCGGCACCCCGAATGATCACGTAACCTTCCTTGAGCTGCGCCCGACCGGCTCGGATCGCTTTGACCTCCCAGCCTTCGAGCGCAAGTCCGGCCTCGAAGCGCTCTTCGATCGTGTAGTCATGGAACGCCTTTCGGTTCTCGACGATGCTCATGGCGACAGATACCAGTGGTCAGGGGGCTGGGGCAGGCGAGGCCTGCTAGTTCGACGCGGCTACAAACGTGGCCCGGCAACAGGCGACCCAGATCGCAGCCGCCGTTGCCTGCGAAGCGCGGCAGTAGAATGAGGGATTCTAGCAGTGTGACTTGTGTTTCCCCGATGCCCTCCGTCCATAAATCCGTGCTGCTGCACCATAGCGCCGAGAAGATGTTCGATCTGGTCGCCGACGTTGGCAGCTATCCGTCATTCTTGCCGTGGTGCGGAGGCTCGACGGTGCACGAGAGCAGCATGCACAGAATGCTTGCATCGGTGTCGATCGACTATCGGGGAATCCGGCAGTCGTTTACCACGGAAAACAGTCTGCATCGCCCCCATCAGATCACAATGACCTTGCGTGACGGACCATTCAGCAAACTTGATGGGCATTGGCAGTTCAATACGCTCAGGCATGACGCCTGCAAGGTCGAGTTTCGACTGGACTATGCGTTCAAGAGCGGTCTTGTCGGAACCGTACTGATGCCGGTGTTCGACCATATCGCGCGGACATTCGTCGATGCCTTCGTTGCGCGCGCAGACGGAATGCACCTTGCAGACCGACGCTGAGCTGCGATCCGGCATGTTAGAGCTTGAGGTCGTCTGGGTGGCAGACAACGCGGTGCATCGCCAGAGCATGTCGCTTCCAGAGGGAAGTACGCTGGCGCAGGCGCTTGAACAAGCCCGGTCACTGGTGCCGCGGGAAATTTTCGAGAGTTCCGCGGTCGCAGTGTTTGGTCGGCGTCGACCGCTCGAAGAGCGGGTCTACGACGGAGATCGCATCGAATTGCTCGGTCCGCTGACTGTCGATCCAAAGCAGGCGCGGCGCCACCGGGTCGATCGTCAGCGTGAAACCCAGTCACGCAACCGCTGGAACCCGGACCGCTGAACCCGCGACTGCTGGCTCAAGGCTGCTTGCAGTGCGACTCCAGATTGCGACGCAATCGTTCGACGCGTTGAGCACGGTTGGCTTCGTCCAGCAGCTGCCGCTCGCCATCTTCAGCAACGCTTGCGATCCGCATGCCGCTCTCGAGCGTTCGCAATTCCGCCCGTAATGTGGCGCACGCCCGCTCCAATTCTTGAGCCTGACGGCTCTTTTCCTCCTCCTCGGCCCTTTCCTTCTGACGAATCGCATCACGCTTTTGCATCTGATCGGCAAGCGCACGCCAGTCGCTGCGATCGACCGGGGCTGGAGCGCTCTGACTCGTCGCCTTCGTTGCCGACGGCGCAGACGCGCCACCCGCGTCGCGGATGGGCTCACGAAGGGTTGAGGGGGGCGGGGAGGGCGGCGGTGGAGCCGGGTTGGTGCCACCTAAATCTAATGTGACACTGAGTTCATCAGCCTCATCACGTTGACCTAGAATCAAAGGTATCTCTTTTTCTGAGACGGTGAACTGCACTTTGATTGGATCAAGTTGCGTGATAGTCACCATTGCGGCAGTGGTG
>JALRBB010000475.1 GCA_023257915.1 Quisquiliibacterium sp.
CGATCGTCAGCCTGGCGCTGGCCGGCATCTGCCGGCTCACCATATCCAACCTGCCCGAGGAGTTGACCGGCGGCAGCTTCGGGTTGCAACTTGGCAGTCGCGCCGAACCGCTGCAAGCGTTCTACCTGATGATGGGGGTGATGCTGATCGCGCTCGCAACGATTCTCTGGCTGTCGCGCTCCAGACTCGGCAAGGCGCTCAGGGCGGTTCGGGACGATGCCGAAGCGGCGGACATGATGGGCATCAACGTCGGATGGGTGCGGCTCAAGGGCTGGATGATCGCCGCGTTCTTTCCGGCGCTTTGTGGCGGGGTTGAGGCCTGGTACACGAACATCGTCGACACCGAGACTGCCTTTAACACGCTGATCACCGCCAAGACGGTGATCTATGCAGTGGCTGGCGGCCTGGGTACCGTCACGGGGCCGGTGGTCGGCGCAATCATGATGTCCTGGCTGGACGAACTGATCTGGCGCCGTTTCCCGCTGATCAATTTGCTGATTCTGGGCGTCGCGACGATGCTGCTGGTGCTGTTCCTGCCGCGCGGAATAGTCGGAAGCCTTCTGCGCGCCCGTCCACAGTGGCGCAGATTCATCCCATGAGAGCAGGATGTCGATCCTCATTCTGAACGGCCTGGTCAACGGCCTGATCGTCGGCGCGATCTATGCAATGCTCGGCCTGAGCCTATCGCTGTTATACGGCGTGCTCCGGGTCGTGAACTTTGCCCACGGCGAGCTCGTCATCGCTGGCTCGTTCGCCGCCTATGTGCTGTTTTCGGTTGCAGGGCTTCCTCCGCTGGCGAGCGCTCCGATCGCGGCGGTCTGCTTTTTTCTGTTTGGCTGGTTGGCCTACTACCTGCTGATCCCGCGGCTGTCGCGAAGCGATGATCCGGAAACGATGTCTTTTTTGCTGATGTACGGGCTGTCAATCACGCTCGCGGCGGCCATGCTGCTGGCCTTCGGCGCCGACTCACGCTCGATCGACTACGAATTCAACCCCGTATCACTGGCGATCGGTCCGGTCTACATCGCAACCGCAAGGCTGTATGCACTCGGCGTCACCATCGTGATCACGCTGATGATGGGATGGTTCCTGTTCCGCACGCTGCCCGGTAAGGCCTTGCGCGCCGCGCAGATGAATCGCGAAGCAACCCAGATCGTTGGCGTCAACATCGTGCGGCTCTCGGCCCTGGCGTTCGCCATTGCTAGCGGCATCGCGGGCCTGACCGGAGTGCTGATCGCCCTGGTCTTTCCTGCGTTCAACCCGTTTTCAGGTGCCGAGTACTCGATCATCGGATTCATCGTGATCGTGCTTGGCGGGCTGGGCAATCCGGTTGGCGCGCTGATCGCCGGCATCTTTTACGGCGTTGCCGAGCAGATGGCGTCGGTGTTCCTGCCCCAGGCCCTTGCGCAGATTGTCGGCTTTGCGATCCTGGTCGGTACGATCCTGCTGCGGCCCACCGGGCTTTTCGGCTGGCGGGCAATGCGATGAGCGGGACGATCGAAGTCAAGGAACTGGTCAAGCGCTTCGGCGGACTGACGGCACTCGATGGCGTCGGATTCTCTGCCGAACCCGGGCAGGTGCTGGGCATCATCGGCGTCAACGGAGCCGGCAAGACCACGCTGATGAACTGCATCTGCGGTATCTATCGGCCGGATTCTGGGAGCATCCGGGTCGCTGGCGTTGATGTGACCGGTCGCAGTCCGCACGAGATCGCGCATCAGGGCGTGGGCAGAACCTTCCAGATCCCGAGGGTGTTCGGACGAATGTCGCTGGTCGACAACCTTCTGGTCCCGGTTCTGGACCGAAAACTGCCAGATCGTCAGTTGCTTGAGCAGGCCGAGTCAGTGTTGGAACAGATGCGCCTGATCGACCTTCGGCACAACCACGCTGACGAGTTGTCCGGCGGTCAGCAAAAACTGCTCGAAATGGCCAGGATGCTGATGCCCGACCCGAAGGTCGTCATGCTCGACGAGCCGTTCGCCGGGGTCCACCCGCAGTTGTGCCGTTTCATGATCGAGCAGATTGAGTCAATGCGCGATGGCGGAAAGACCGTCTTGCTGATCAGCCACGACCTGACCTCGATTTATCGCCTCTCAAATACGGTGATCGCGATGAACCAGGGCAAGGTGATCGCCAGCGGTGGAGTTGAGGACATCCGCAGCAACCAGCAAGTGATCGAGGCCTACCTTGGAGACTGAGCAGTCACGCCCGACGACGGGGGCCGAACCGTTCGCGATGGAATTGCGATCGGTCGATGTCGCGTATCACGGTGACATCCGCATCCTGCAGGATCTGACACTGAAACTGCGCCGCGGAGCGATTACCGGTGTCATCGGCCCTAATGGTGCCGGCAAGTCGACCGCACTGCGCACGCTGTACGGCCTGCTCAAACCTGTCCAGGGTGATGTCTGCATCGACGGACGCGTTGTCACCGGCATGCCGCCCTGGCAGTTCATCACCCACGGCGTGGCGATGGTGCCGCAGAACCGTAGCCTGTTCAATGAATTGACCGTTGAAGACAACCTTCGACTCGCCTGCTGGACCTTCCGCAAGGACAAGGCGCGCGTGACACAGGCGATCGATCGCGCCTACGCGCAATTTCCGATGCTCAAGGACTTTCGCACGAAGATGGCAGGAGCGATGAGCGGCGGACAGCAGCGCTTCCTGGAACTGGCGCGTGCACTGGCGCTTGAGCCGCGAGTGGTCCTGCTCGATGAGCCGACCGCAATGGTCGCGCCGAAACTGAGTTCCGAAATCTATGAATTCGTCGCCTCGCTGCCAGCGCGTGGAATATCAGTTCTGCTGGTCGACCAGAACGTCCGGCAGTGCGTGCGAGTATCGCAGCACGTCTATGTGCTCGAGCTGGGTCGAAACAAGGTCGACGGCTCGGCCGAACAGTTCTCCCGCGACCAGGCTTTGCGGGAACTGATCGCCGAGTGGGTCGACTACCGGATCGATTCCTGACCGCAACAGCACCACAGAAGCAACCCGGCC